>NZ_JBVVPM010000001.1:61437-277601 GCF_055811255.1 Bradyrhizobium sp. MI1.11 | reverse complement strand
GCCGCGGTTGCGCCGCCCGCTGCGCCGGAGAACAGCACGTTCGACAGAGCGCTCGCGCTGGAATAGGTCGTGGTGCCACGCAGGTCGGTCGAGGTCGCACCCGCGATCGTGGTCGAGACGTTGGACTTGGTCGAATAGCCGACCGTGGTCTGCAGCGCCTGGTTGGCGATCGACTTGGCGCTGTCCAGCAGCTTCTGGAGCGAGGTGATGCCGGTGTTGGCGGCCTGGAGCACCTGCACGCCGTTGGCAATGCCATCGAGCAGATTGTTGATGTCGCTGGCGCGGTTGTCGAGCGACTGCGCCGTGAAGAAGTTGGTGGGGTTGTCGAGTGCCGAGTTCACCTTCTTGCCAGTCGACAAGCGGGACTGGGTGGTGGCGAGCAGATCGGCGGTGGACTGGAGGGAGAGCAGGTTCTGGCGAACCGAGGAGGAGAGAACGATACCGGACATACTGTTACCTTTCTGGTAGCTACGCGTCCTGTCTGACCGAGATTGATCAAACGACGGGCGGACGGTTGCGTCCAAGCCTCTAACAATCCGTGAAATGAAACTCCGGGTTTGTCTGCTTCAGGCCTTCAAACCCGGTCCGAAGGCGCCAGTCCGAAATTTAGCCCGGAACCAGCGCCTTGAAATCCTTCACGTTTCCGCGACGGCGGCCGGCGTTTACAACCCGTTAACCACATTGAGCAAGGATTGGACCCAAATCAGAGCCGGCAGCCGTCAGCGGGGGCACGCACGAGGCTCGTTACAAAAGGGTTGATGGAGAACAGGCATGGCTCTCAAGGTCGAACTCAAACCACACGAACGCATCATCGTCGGCAATTCGGTGATCACCAACACGGATCAGCGCGCGCGTCTTCTGATCGACGGCGAGAACGTGCCGATTCTGCGCGAGCGCGACATCCTCACGCCGGAGACCGCCGATACGCCGGCCAAGCTCGTCTATCTGGCGGTGCAGCTCATGTACATCTCGCCGGACCCGCAGACCCAGCACGGCACCTATTTCAACCTGGTGCGCGACATTGTCACCGCGGTGCCCAGCTCCTGGCCGATCATCGAGGGCATCAACAACAACATCATGAGCGGCGACCTCTACAGGGCGCTCAAGGAGGCTCGCAAGCTGATCGCTTATGAAGACAAGCTGCGCGACCAATACGAAGCCAGCCATCTCAAGAGCGAAGTCAGCTCGGCCGCCTGAGCACCTCCCACCATCTGAAACAAAGCCGCCCCGGACCAGGTCCGGGGCGGTTTTGTTTTGAAGGAACCGCCATCACTGCGCCGCGAGCGGCGGTGCCTCGACCTCGATCACGCCGCCGCTGCGCCGGGCACCGAACTCCAGCACGGCCGCGACCAGCGCATCGATATCCCTCTCCTCGGTCCGGTGATTGACGATCGCGGCGCGGATCGCAAACCCGCCGTCCAGGGTCGTGCTCGAGGGGGCAGCGATACCGGACTCCTGGATGTCGGCGACGATCTCGCGATTGACCTCGTCGGCAGCGCGGTAACGGAAGCAGACGATGTTGAGATTGACCGGTGCCAGCAATTCCAGCCGCGGCTCAGCGAGAATGCGCGTCTCCAGGTATTTCGCCAGCGCACAGCTTCGCGCGATCACCGCACCGAGCCGATCGGTGCCGAATGTCTTCAGCGTGAACCACGTCTTCAGCGCACGGAAGCCGCGCGACAGATCGGGGCCGAGATCGCAGGGCCAGATCGCTCCGGCCGCAAGCCCCCTCGCCTCGCGACGCAGATAGGCCGCGGGCTGCGCAAAGGCTTGCCGATGCTGCTCGCCGTCGCGCACCAGCAGGAAGCCGGCGTCATAAGGCACCTGTCCCCATTTGTGGAAGTCGAGCGCAATGGAATCCGCAAGCTCCATGCCGCCGAGCAGCGGCGCGAGCTCGGGCGACAGGATCGCGAGCGCACCAAAGGCGCCGTCAACGTGAAACCAGATCCCCTCCTCTCGGCACAGCTCCGCGATCGTCTTGAGATCGTCGACCGCACCGATATCGACCGTACCCGCGGATGCGACGACCAGGAACGGCTTGAAGCCGACCTCGCGATCGATCGCGATCTGCGCACGCAGCGCGGCAACGTCCATGCGATGATCGGCATCGACGCCGATCTTGCGCAGCGCATCGCTGCCGAGCCCAGCGATGTCCATCGCCCGCGAGACGCAGCCATGCGCGACCTGCGATGTATAGGCGGTAAGAAGCGCTCCGTCATTGCCGATGCCGTATTGCCGCGCCAGCGCGCCGAGCGCGCTCGTACGTGCCACCAGCACGGCCATCAGATTGGCCATCGACGTGCCCGTCACGAAGATGCCGCTCGCGCTTTCCGGGAAGGCGAACAGGCTGCGCATCCAGCGGACGATCTGGCGCTCGACTTCGATCGGCATGTGATCGCGGCCGCCGAGATTGGCGTTGAGACCTGCCGCGAGCATTTCCGCGACCATGCCGACCGCGGTGCCGCCGCCATGCACCCAGCCCATGAAACCGGGATGGACGTTCCCGGTCGCATAGGGCGCGACATGTTCGGAGAAGTCGCGATAGACGTCGGCGAGATCGCTTGCCTCCCGCGGCACGTCGGCCTTGAATGCCGCGCGAACGCCGTCGGGGATCGGCTGCCACACCGGACGCGCGCGAATGTTGGCGATGCCATCGATCGTCTCGTCAAGCATGCGATGGGCGAGCGCGCGAAATTCGCTCCAGTCCTGCGGATCGAGCGAAGTGTGCGTGACAGAGCTTTGGGTGTTGCGGATGATCTCGTTCATGCTGCACTCTCCTCACCCGCTCTTGCGTGCCGCGACAACATCGCCGTGAATGCCGCGAAGATCTTGCGCATCTGCGGCGGCTTGTACGGAAACACGGCCGGCGGATCCATGTTGTGCACGACGGCGGTGTTGTCGGCTTCGAACACCAGCAGCTCGCGCTTCTGGTTCTCGGCGCAATCGACGATGAAGTAATCGAGACCGACGCGCCTGCTCATTTCGTCGAGCGCGATTTTGTGGCGCGCCGCGAATGCATGGTCGAATTCGAGCATGAAGGCGGCTTCCTCGGCCCGCTTCTCCTCGCTGAACGCCATGAAGGCGTTGAGATACCAGATGTCCCAGCGATCGGCGATCGCCATGTGACAGGCATAGGGTTTGCCGTCGACCATGGCGAGACGGTATTTGCGGTAGAGCCCGTCCGGACTCGCATAGTCGACGAAACGTGCGACGAAGAAGTCCTGCTCCTGTCGCTCGGCGAGATAGGCAGCGAGCGCCCCAGCATCGTCGAGCTTCGCGAGACCGACGCCGGCATGCGTACCGCGCGGCCGCACGATCATCGGAAAGCGCAGTTCGCCCGTGATCTCCTCGCAAACGATCTTGCCTTGCGAAAGCTCCGACAATTGCGCGCGCGTCGCGGGCGCGGTCACGGGAATGTCGAGGCCGGGCACGCCTGCCAGCAGACGATACAGCTTGTCGCGATCGAGATTGCCGATGAGATCGGGACGATTGAGCAGCGGTCGCGGCCAGTGTGGCGCGGCCTTCGCGATCAGCGCGAGCGCCTCTCGGCACTCCTCGGAATCGGATGCGATCACGATGGCGACGTCGTGCTCGGGCAGAGTCTCCGGCAGGCCGATGCCCTTGACCACGTAGAGCGTCAACAGCTCGATGTCGGAGTCTTCAAGCAGGAAATCGATCGGCGTGTTGCCGCCCATGTCGATATCAGCGGCGAGCGCGAGCACGCGCAGCCGGGGTTTTGGAGCAGCGCAAGGCGTACGAAACAATTGGTGGAAGGAGAGCACCTCGGTCTGGATCACCAGCCCGGCCTCCTTCTCGCCGAGAAGCTGGGCAATCAGCGAGAGATCGAGGCCTTCGCCGGCCTCGGCCGTTCCCTCCTCGATCCGCGCCAGCAGCCGCTCGCGCAACGGATGCAGGTCGCCGCCCTCGAAGGCGCGGCGCGTCAACTGGGCAAAGCCGATGCGATCGGCATGGTTCGGCGCGGTCACGCCGCTCGGCGCGGAAACTGGATGTTGCATCTCACACCTCGAACGCGGACTTTGCCGGCACGGCCGCAACCGCGCCACGGTCAAGCAGCAGCTCGATCTTCACCAGCACATGGGCGATGCGATCGAGAACGTGCTGCACATTGCGTTGCGCCTGCATTGTATCCGGCGACCACGCCTCGGTCACCAATCGTGCGCCGACGCAGAGGCGCAACACGGCCTGCGGCGCGCCGTGCTGCCGCTCCAGTCGGACCGGCTGGCCCACGAGACAGCGCTGGGCGGCCACTTGCCGGTCCGCCGCGCTGCCGCTGATCTCCTCGGCCATGTCGCGCGCCAGCGCCCGATGCACGGCGCTGGTCTCGGCGAGCGAGACCGGCTTACCGCCGCGCAGCAGCGTGAACGGGAAGATCGTGGCTTGCGCGAATTCCTCGTCCTCCGCGCCGGACTTGTCGATGGCGGTTGGAACGGCACGAAGCGACGGCGACAACGCGATCATGCTGTCGATGCCGGCCGCAAGCTCGGCCAGCATCCTGGCGCGGAAAGCCCCGGGCACGGCGTAGTAGCTGCCGATCTCGGCCAGCGCTGCCTCCCAGCGCAGCCATTGGCCGAAATTCGGCCGGCGCTCGAAGCGCGAGCGTAGCGTCGTCCACGCCACCGGCCAGTCGCAGCGGCCGGCATAGTCGAAGATGCCAGGCGCGATCCCGCCAATCCGGTCGATCGACCGCGACAGGCCTTTCGGCAGCAGCAGCGCACCGCTGAAGGCAGGTCCGCCGAAGAATTTCGAGCCGGTGATCAGCACCATGTAACCGCGGTCGAGATAGGCGCGCAGCCGCCGGCGGCCGATGCGCGCCTGGCAGGCATCGACGACGATTTGAACCTTGCGCGGCCAGCGCCGCGCGATCTCATCGAGACAGGCCTCGCTTGGGGCGCGCCAACCGAGTTTTGACGAATCCATGATCTGCAACAAAACGCGGCGGCCTTGCGCGAGGCTGGTCTCGACCGCGCGCAGCACCGCGGCATCGGCATCGGTACGCATCGCAATGCCGGCCACCATGTCGATCAGCGGCACCGCAATGCTATCGCCGGCCAGCCCCGTCACCGCGCCGTCCTTGCGCACGACAATGCCGCCTGCTGTCATCGTGCTGAAATGGTGGCCGCGTGCAGTATGCGGCGTTCCGCTGCCGGTCTGGTCGGCGCCGACCACGATCGTCACCGGCGCCGCGCCGAGCACCGCGCGGGCCACGAACAGGGCGTGAAGCTGGGAGTCCGTGCCGGACGGCGAGAACACGACGTCGATGCGCGACGAGAGCGCAAGGTGGCCGCGTAGCTCCTCGCGCATGTCCTCGCAGCGGGCGTCGAAGGCGATTTCGACCTCGTCGAACAAACATTTGTGCATCAGCTCTTCGCGCGCCAGCGCAGCGCAGTCGTAGGCCATCTGCGAGATCGTCGACGCAGTCGAGGAAGCAAAATTCCAGAGCTCCGGCTCCGGCGAAGCCGCGCAACCATAGGCGTTGACACGGTCGTTCGGATCGAGCGCCAGCCGCGGATCTCCGCCGGAGGCGAGCAGCGTATCCAGCGGTGTGAAGAGGTCGCGCAGGCGATAGCGCGAGCCGCCGTCGGACGCGCGCTCGCTGGCTGACAGACGGGATGCGCCGGCGCTCATCCCGAAAGGCTCACGCCGCATCGGCCGCCGCCGCGGGCGCCGCTGCGAATTGCGAGGTGATGTCGCCGTGGAACACCGACGGTCCGACGTGATCGAGCGAGCTCTCGATATCGGCCCAAATCTCGCCGCCGATGTCCGTCCAGCGCTTGCAGAAGGCGAAGTCCTCGGACAGATAGGTGCCGGTCGCCGCATCGATCGTGCATTCGAACAAGGCAAACCGGTTCTGGCTCCCCGCCAGGGTATCGTGCGAATGCTCGCGGAAGAATTGCAGGGCCGCATAGTCCGGATGGCGGCACATCGTTTCCAGCACGTGGCGCCGGATCATCAGGAAGCCGGTGCCGGCGTAGCGCACGGGCGTAAAGCCGTTGACCACGACAATGCGGTCGGGGTCTTCGATTTCGAGTACGTAGTCGAGCGAGGCGGCCGGCACGTCGGTGCGGCCGGCCTCGAATGCCCGCTTCGCCTTGTCCCAGTTGACCCGCTTGATCGGATAGCAGCCCGCGACGACGTCCGCGCCGCACTCGATCAGCCGGAACACCTGCTCGGGCTTGAACCCGATATCTGCATCGATGAACAGGAAATGGGTCGCCTTGGGATCGTCCAGAAACATCGCGGCTAGATTGGCCCGCGCGCGGGTGATCAGCGCGTCACCGTCGCGCAGCAGCACCTTGAGCTCGAGATTGGGCACGCCATGCACGGCGCGCTGGAGCGCGAAGATCGAACTCGCATAGATGCTCGACACCTGCCCGCCAAAGCAGGGCGTCGCCACCACCAGCTGCATCGTGTCCGACATTGACGGCTCCGCCTCGCTCCAATCCTCACCAAGAGGTAAAGAGGCATGGTTAACGGCGCCTTAACGCATCCTTACAGGAACTTGACGAGCGAGAGCTGCGAGAGGTTCGAGGTCACCTGGTAGGACGCCTGCAGCGCGTTCTGGAGCGACAGGATCTCGCTCGCGACCTGGTCCGGCGAGGCCGATTCCGCCTGGTCGATGATGGTCTGGAGCTGCGCCTTGGCCTGGGTCTGGCGCGTGCCTGCGTCCTTCATCGTGTTTTGGGCCATCGCGAGGTCGGTCTGGATGTCCTCGATGCTCTGCTGGCCGGGCTGCTTGGTCAGGGCCTGCGTCACCCGCACGCTCAGCGCGGCGACCTGCCCGCCTGAATACTGCCCGGTCGGCGAGGTCGAGAACGTCCCGAACACGGCGACCGCCTGCAGCTCCTTGCGGATCGCGTCCTCGTTCGCCTGCGCGCCATACTGCACCGTGACGGAATCGTCGACCCGGGCCATTGCGGTGGAGCGCGGCGAGCCGGGGCCGTCATTGCCCAGGTACCATTGCACGGTGGTGGCCGAGCCGTTCACCAGCGTCGTCGCCGAGCCGAGGGGGGAAGAGCCGACGCGCAGCGGAGCCTTTGCCGCCGTGACCGGGGAGGTCGTGAAGCCGAGCGCCGAGAATGCCGTGCTGTTCGAGCTCGTGATGTTGAGGCTCCCGGGATCGTCCGTGTTGATCGTGATCACGCCGCCATGGATGGTCGACGGCTTCGTGGTGCCGGTGATCTGATCGATCTTGCCAAGCAGAGTTGTGATGTTGTCGGTAATGTTGATCTGGTTTGGGCCGGCGGCGCCCGAGGCGACAAAGGTCAGTGTCTGACCGTTCACCGTGATCGTATCGGGGTTAACAGCAGGCGGACCCGCCGACCCCGCCTGGAACGCCGCTGAGAGGACCTCCGGGCCGCCAGCGGTCGCAGTGCCGCTCAGCACAGTTGAACCGGTGATTGGAGGCGTCGACGGCACGTTGCCGCGCGTCACGCTGCTGAGACCGAGCGCTGTGGCCGCCGAGCCGCCGGTGATCGCCACGTCGGTGCCCGTGCCGGTCGCGATCTGGATATTGCCGCTGGCGCTCAGAGTCACGTTAGCGGCGGGGATGCCGGCGGCCGTCGCGATCGCATTCAAGATATCAGACACGTTCGCGGCGCTGCCCGAAGCCAATCCGATCGTGGTATTGCCGCTAGCCGTCGTGACAGTGGTGACATTAGGGTCGAAGGTGATCGTGTGGGCGCCGCTCGCGCCGGTGATGGTCAGGGTGGTACCGGTCGGAACGTTGGCGAGCGCGTTGAGAATGGTCCCGTTGAGATGGGGTGTCGCCGAAGAATCGAGCGACGTGGTCGTAGACGCAACCGCCAATGCGCTGTCCTGCAACGCGACCGAGCCCGTCCCGGTCGTCGAGGTATAGGAGCGCAGATTGCCGGTGGCCGCCACATTCGCGGTGGCGGATCCCGCCGTATTGAAGAAATTGTCACCGGCCGTGACAGCGGACGCCGCCACCAGCGAGGTGCCGGCAAGCTTCTTGATCGCGGTGTTCAGCGCGGTGTTGAGGTTGGTCGCCGTGTTGTTCGGATTGACCGGGACGCTTGCATCGATGGCAAAGCTGCCGACAGGCGTCGGCGTCGCGGTCGACGCCGTCAGGTCGATCTGCTCGGTCGAGCCATCGGGCAGCGTGAACTGCACGCTGAGCTTGTCGCCATTTTTCGGGTTGACGCCGTTGAGGTCGACCGAGAACGACACCGGCGAGCCGCTCGGGCCGGTGACCGTCGCGCCGGTCAGCGTCGAGGAGACTGCGGCGATCTTCAGGCCGAATGGCGATACGGCGGCGTCCTCAGAGACCTTCACCGAGCTCGGCGTCGGTTGTGGCGCCGCCAGCACCAGCCGGCCCATGCCGTTGGCGCCGAGGTCAGCGGCCTGGCGCTCTGCCATGACGGTCTTGAAGCCCGCCTGCGTCGTGGTGCCGTTGATGATGTCGCCGGCATTCGCGACCGACGGCGTGTTGAAGGCGGTTCCGGAGAACAGATAGCGGTTGCCCGACTGCGTGTTGAGAACGCCGACCATCGAGCCGAATTGCGCAGCCGCAGTGTTCTGCGCAACCGTCTGGCCGTTGACGTTGAGATCCTGCGCGGTGTTGGCCGAGCCCGTCTGCACCGTGTTGCGAATCGTGGTCAGCGACTGCAAAGCCGTATTGGCGAGGTTGATGCTGACGTTGACGTTGGTCATCGTGTCGGTATAGGCAGCGATGTTGGAGATCTGCGCGCGCCCGGCGATCGCAAAGCCCTCGTTGGTGCCCATCCCGGAATAGTTCTGCGACAGCTTCCCGGTCGAGAGCTGCGTCGACAGGTCGGTGAGCTGCTGGTTGATGTTGCGGATCTGCGAGCCGAGAACCGACGAGGAATAGTTGATGCTGCTGATCGACATGTTTCAGAGCCCTGTTACTTGTTACACTTGAGCCTGGAGCAGCGTATTCATCATGCTCTGCACCACCGACATCACGTGGGCGTTGGCGGCATAGGCATTCTGCAGCTGGATCAGGTTCGACATCTCCGAGTCCAGGTTGACGCTGGAGGTCGAGTTGAACTTGGCCTGCAGCGTCGAGACCACGACGCTCTGGCCCTGCTGGAGCGCGGTCGCCTGGGTCGCAGCGTTGCCCTGAACGCTCAGGAACTGCTGGAGGTAGTTCGAGACGCTCCCGGTGAAGGGCTGGCTCGCCGAGCCCAGACCGGATTGCGGCGAATAGGAGAACACCGCCGAGGTGAGCTGCGAATAGAGATAGTCCGAGCGCGTGGTGTCGCCGGTGGGCGTCACCGGCGAGGTGTTGTAGACCGACAGCCTGGTCGGGTCGGTGGCGAGCTGCGTATTCACGGCGATGCGTCCGGCAAGGCCGGTCATCTGCGAACCCGATGCCGTGATCGCGCCGGTGTAGAGCGCCTGCCCGCCATCGGTGAACAGCGGCAGTTGCGGATTACCCGAGGTCAGCGACGAGATCGTCTTGGTGATCGAGGCCGAATTGACCTTGGCGAGGCCGCTGTTGTCGTCGGTCACCCGCAATGTGGTGGCCGTCGCCGGCGACGGGGCGGCGGCGAACGACAGATGCGAGCCGGCAAGCGCGGTGTTGAGCGCCGAGGCGATCGCGCTCATGCCGCCGGAGAAGTTCACCCCGATCTGCATCGGATTGGCGTTGGTGGGGTTCTGCAGCGGCAGCGCCGCCGGATCAGTCACGTTGACCAGCGTGACCTGTCGCTTCGTGTTGGTGGTCGTGTCGGTGTAGCTGAAGTTGACGCTGTTGCCCGGCGCCGCCCCGGCAAGGTCGAGATCGAAGCCGGCCGGCGGGCCGGTGACCGTGCTGCCGGCCGTGGTCTTGTCCGACAACGCGCTCGACATCGTTGCGGCGAACTGGTCGATCTGGTTCTGCGCCTGCACCAGCGTCTGGTCGCGCAGCTTCAGATCGGCCGCGATCTGGCCCGAAGACACCACGCTGTTGGCGACGACGTCGACCGAGGATCCGTTCGGGAGCTTGATGTTGAACGCGCCAACGCCGGATTTGGCCGGATCGATGTTGTAGAGCGAAGTCGCCGACAGCGCACCGGCGGACGCAAAGGTGAATTGCGAGGCCAGCCCGGCGCCGACCAGCTGGATACCGGTGGTGGTGTAAATGTTGGCCTGATTGGACCCGTCGACGGTGACGTGGACGTCGACATATTTCGACAGGTTATTGATGGCCTGGTCGCGCTGGTCCATCAACGTCGCAGCCGAGGGGTCGTGTTCCGACAGGCCCTGGAGTCTGGAGTTGATGTCGGCGACTTGCTGCATCGCCGCGTTGGCAGCTATCGCCGAGGTGCTGAGATCCTGCTCGACGTTGGAGCGCAGCGACTGGATGCCCTTGGTGGTGAGGTTGAGCTGCTGCGCCAGCGTCTGCGCGGCGCCGAGCGCAACCGTTTGCGCCGACGACGAGCCCGCGTTGGTCGACAACGCCTGCAGCGCCGTGGTGAAACTGTTCAGCGCGGTTTCGAGCGTACCGCTGTTGCCGGGCGTGCCATAGACATTCTGAAGCTGCTTCAGAATGTTGGCCATCTGGTCGGCGTAGCCGCCGCCGCCGGTCTCGGTGCGCAGCTGCTTCTGCACATAGGTGTCGAGCTCGCGGCTGACGCCGGTCGTCGTCACCGTCGAGCCGAAGTCGCCGGTGGTGACCTCGATCTGGTTCGGCGTCTGGACGACGTAACCCGGCGTCTGCGAGTTGGCGACGTTCGAGGAAACGATCGAGAGCGCAGCCTGATTGGCACGCAGACCGCTCATCGCACTGGCGAGGGCTGAACTCAAACCCATGTTGACTTGCCGCCTTTGGTTACGTCACGCCCCAATCAGCGCAACACGTTCAAGAGGTCCTGCACCATCGTATTCGCCGTCGTGATCACCTTCGTGTTGGCCGAATAGGCCTGCTGGGTCACGATCAGCTTGGTGAATTCGTCGGCGATGTCGGTGTTCGAGCCTTCCAGCGACGAGCCGCTGATCGAACCGGAAGCGCCATCGATCGCGGCGCCGGACTGTTCGGTCGCTGAGTAAGCGCCGCCGTCCTGCGCCTTCAGGTAGTTGGTGCCGTTGAAGTGCGACAACGAGACCTGTGCGAGGTCGAGGTTTTGGCCGTTGGAGAAAGTCCCGACCACGAGGCCGTTGTTGTTGACGGCGACCGAGCGAAGCTGACCGGCGGCATAGCCGTTCTGGGTGATGGTGTTGATGGTGACCGCGCCGCTGGTGCTGGCATATTGCGTCAGTCCGCCCGAGGAGATATTGAAAGAGACCGAGCCCAGCGATTGGCCGCTGACGCTGACGTTGTTGATGGTGATACCCGAGCCGCTCGGCGAGGTCAGCGAGCCGTCGGCGGCAAAGGTGAAGGCCTGGCCGGTATTGACCCAGCCGACGGTCGTGCCGGTCGCATTCGGGTCGGTCTGGTAGAACATGTTCCAGCTATCGGCATGGCCCGCGCCCAGCGAGGCGCTGTCGGTCTTGGCCCAGCGCAATTGCAGGTTCACCGGCGTGCCGGCCGCGTTGTAGGCGGTCACCGCGCCACCGCTGATCGATTCCTTGGTGAAGGTGGCGATGTCATTGCCGATCACGCCGCCGGTACCGGCAACGCCACCACCGTCACGATTCTTGGCGATGGTCGAGGTGAAGCCGAGCGCGGCGAAGGCTGCGCTGTTGGAGCTCGCCACCGAGAGGTTGGAAGCTGTGCCGGTGTTCAGCGTGATCACGCCGCCACTGCTGACCGACGACCCCGTTGCACCGGCGAGAGCGTCGATCTTGCCGAGCAGCATCGTGATGTTATCCGTGATATTGATCTGGTTCGGGCCTGATGCGCCGGAGGCCATGAATGTCAGCGTCTGACCGTTGACAGTGATCGTGTCGGGAGGAACCACGGGCGGACCTACTGACCCCGCCTGGAAGCCCGATGTGAGCACCTCGGCGCCGCCGGCCGCCGCCGCGCCGCTCAGCACGGTGGCGCCCGAGATCGCGGGCGAGGACAGCACGTTGCCGCCGCGCGTTACGCTGCTGATGCCAAGCGCCGTGGCCGCCTGGCCGCTACCAACCGGTACGTCGGTGCTGGTGCCGCTGGAGATCACGATGTTGCCGCTGGCGTTGAGCGAGGCGCTAACGCCGGGGCCGCCGGCCAACTGGATAGCGGTGATGATGTCGGACACCTTTGTGGTCGTACCCACGCCGAGACCAATCGCGGTACCGCCAAGGCCGTCGGGCGTGCTGGTCAAGCTGCCATCGAAGACGATATTGTGACCGTTGACGACCAGTGTCTGGCCGACCAGCTGGGTGAGAGTGGTGGAGGCGAGATGGGTGCCGGCGGCGCTATTCAAAGACGTGTTCGTGGATGCCACGGCGGAGGAGTTGTTTTGGAGCGCAACTGCGCCCGTCGCGGTGGTCGACGAGTAGGGTGAACGGATATTGCCGGTTGCAGCAGCCCCGGACGTTGTCGCGTTTGCATACGGCGGAGGCGGCGTGCCGACCGGCAGCGGGTTGGCCGCGAAGTCCGACGGGTTCAGTCCGCCGGCCGCCAGCAGCGTCTTGGTTGCCGCCGTCGTGCTCGCCACGGTGTTCGGCTGGGTCGGCAGGTTCGCCGCGTACTGGATCGACGTGGTCGCCTGCGCCGGGATGAAGTTGTTCTGGAATTTCAGGACTGTCGCGACGTTGCCTTGCGGGTTGCCCGTCTTCGGGTCGACCGTGACGCCCATCAAATAGTAGCCGGCGCCGTTGACCAGATTGCCGTTGGCATTGAGCTGGAAGTCGCCGCGGCGGGTGTAATAAGTGACGCCGCTGAACACCGGCGCGTTGTCGACGACGCCCGTCGCCTTCTGGATCGAGAAGAAGCCGTCGCCGGTGATCGCCATGTTGGTGGCGACGCTGGAGCCCGAGATCGTCCCCTGCGTGGTGATGGTGGCCTTGGCGTTGGCGGTCACGCCGCCCGCGACCTGCTTGCTCGGGACCGATGAGTCGGGAATGAGATCGACGAAGCTGGTGCCGATGCCCTTGTAGGCGGTGGTGGATGAGTTCGCGATGTTGCCGGAAATGTTCTGCAGCGCGTAGGACTGCGCCTGCAGGCCACCCACCGAGGTGTTCATTGCATCGAAGATACCCATAACTTTGTCTCCAGATCCGATCTCGGCGGCCGGTCGACCATGGCCGCAGTCGGAGGAGACTGTCGCAAGGGCTATGCCAATGCGGGTTTTCTCAAAAAATCAATGGCTTAATGAAAAAGCCCCGGTCTGATGACCGGGGCACAATTGCCGGGACCGGCAACAATTGCCGGTACTTGCCTGTCATTCCGGGGCGGTCCACAAGACCGAACCCGGAATCTCGAGATTCTCAGGTGCGCAATTGCGCACCATAATTCGATGCTCATGCATCGCTCCGGAATGCTCCAGCGACGCCTTACGTCGCCGACGCCGCCGCGGGGTGGAAGACCAGCCCGAAACCGTCGATGCAGTAGCGTAGTCCGGTCGGCTTCGGACCGTCGTCGAAGACGTGGCCGAGATGGCCGCCGCAGCGCCGGCAATGCACCTCGGTGCGGAGCATGCCAAAGGTGCGATCCTCGGTCTTGCCGACATTGCCCTCGATCGGCTGGTAGAAGCTCGGCCAGCCCGTGCCGCTCTCGAATTTGGTGTCGGAGGCGAACAGCGGCAGGTCGCAGCCGGCGCAGGCGAAAACGCCCTTGCGGTGCTCCCCAAGCAGCGGGCTGGAGCCCGGCCGCTCGGTGCCTTCCTTGCGCAGGATCTCATATTGCTGCGGCGTGAGCTGGGCACGCCATTCGGCGTCGGTCTTCTCGATCTCGAATTTTTGCGCGGCTTTCTCTCCAGCCTCCGCGGGCGATGCTCTGAGCCAGCGGAAGGCCGCAAGGCCGAACAGGCCGGCGACAGTCGTCAACAGGATGCGGCGGTCAAACATCTCATTCTCCATGCGGGAGCGTCTACGCCCTGAGATACGGGCTCTCGCGGCTAACGTTACACTTCCGGGCGGGATTTTTCTCGGGTCTCTTGCGAGACGCTGTCGTCGCGCGAGGCCGGTTCCGGGGCTGGTTCGACCGCGTTGGACCCAGTTTTCGGCGGCTGGGCAAGCCGCGGCCTGACGCCTGACGGCGGCCGGCGCGGACCGGTGCCCGCGGCCCGGTTGGCTTCGGCCAGCCGCGCCTCGCGTTCCCGGTCCTTGACCCTGGCACGTTCACGATAGCGGGCAAGCGAGCCTGCGGCGGCGGAACTCGCCCTGCCCCAGATTCCGACCAATTGGCCGGCAACCCGCCCCGTCGTTCCCCCCGCCCAGACCAGCTCGAACGGTGAGAACAGCTTCCAGCGCTCGTCGCCCCACAAGATGCTGCGCGCGATCATCTGCCCGGCCATGGCCGAGGTGTTCATGCCCTGGCGGCCGAACCCGCTGGCCACCCACAGGCCTTTGCGTAACTGGCCGATCTGCGGCATGCCATGCACGGTCTGGCCCGTGGCGCCGCCGAACATGTCGGTGATCTCGACATTGCCGAACTGAGGGAAGATCGACCGGATCCGCCGCCTGACGGCGCCTGCAAAGCGCTGCGGCCGTGCGGCCCAGGTGGTCTCCGCACTTTCCCACATCAGCCGGTCGCCGTCGACGATCCGGAAGTGATCGACGCCGTCGGAATCCCTCACCGATCCCTTGAAGGCGATGATCTCGTGCACGCGCTCGCCGAGCGGTGCGGTGATGCCGGCATAGCGCCAGACCGGCAGCAGCGTCTCCGACAGGCGCCGCAAGGGCGCGCCGAGATGGATGTTGCCGGCGAGCACGATATGGGTGGCGCGCAGCCGCGCCGAGGGCGTGACGATCCGCTTGCGGATGCCGGAATGATCGATGCTGACGACCGGCGTATCCTCGAAGATGCGCGCTCCCGCCCGTCGCGCCAGCGCCGCGAGGCCATGCACATATTTGCGGCCGTCGACCTGGAACGCCCTGGGATAGTAGACGCCGTGGAAGTAGTGATCGGTCTTGAGCACCTCGCGGACGCGATCAACCTGCCAGCCCTCGGCCTCGGTGTCGAAATCCTCGTTCAGCATCTGCAAACGGCTGATCAGCCGGTCGCCGGCATCGACGTTGGAGACCTCGAGCACACCGTCGGTCGGGCGGATCCCGGGCATGTTCTCCTCGGTGGCGTTGGCCCGGACGAACTCGGCGCCCGCTTTCGACAGCGTCCACAATTCCCGCGCGTCCTCGAAGCCGATGCGCTCGATCAGTTCGGCGAGCGGCAGCGCGAAGCCCGGCATCACGGTGCCGAGCTGATTGCCGGAAGCGTTCCAGCCGATGTGGCGGCCCTCAAGCACCGCGACGCTGGCCCCCAGCCGGGCCGCCTCCAGCGCGATGGACAGTCCGGCAAGCCCGGCCCCGATGACGCAGATATCGGCATCGAGGTCGAACGACAGCCGCGCCCGGTCGCGAAAGCCGGCTTCTTCCTGGGACACGCTTGTGAAAGTCTCGCTCATGTCGTTTTCTTAGAGCATGATCCGGAAAGGTGTGCAGCGGTTTTCCGAAAGGACCATGCTCCAAACAATAACCTAAAGCGCGATGACGATTCGCCCTAATCTCATCGCGCTTTAAAAGACCGAGCGGCCGCTTGTCACCTTGTCCTCAACCGGCGCCTGTAGATTATCCTCTCAGATTATCCTTGGACGCGTAACGATTCGAGAATGCCATGCGCCGTTTGCTGCTGCTGCGTCACGCCAAGACCGAGACCGACGCGCCGAGCGGCCGTGACCAGGACCGCCGACTCGACGACCGCGGCCACAAGGATGCCGCCGAGATCGGCGATTGGATGGCCTCCCATCCCCCCTTTCCCGAGGCCGTACTGGTATCGCATGCCGTCCGGGCTCGGCAGACCTGGGACATTGCTTGGGAGACCATGAAGGACCGCGTCGCCGCGCCGCAGGTCGAGGTCCTGCCGGAACTCTACGCCGCCGATCCCGCCCAGATCCTGGAATCCATTCGCACTGCAACCATTCCGGCTGATCCGAGGCAATTGCTGCTGGTCGGCCACAATCCGGGCATGCACGAGATCGCCCTGATGCTGACGGGCGGAGGCGATCCGGCCGCCGCCAAGGCGCTCGCCGACAACCTGCCCACGTCGGGGCTTGCGATCTTCGACTTTGACGTCAAGGATTGGGGTGACGTGGCTTACCGCCGTGGCAAGCTGGTGTTGTTCGTCAGTCCAAAGCTGCTTCGAAGTTAAGGCTGCTTCGATCGGGTTGATCGCGCGACGTGCCGGCAAGACGTCCTGACTGAAAGATTTGGAGGCGCAGATGTTCAAGTCCATCCTCGTGCCCATCGACCTCGCCGACACCGATCTCGCCAAGCCGGCAATCGCGACCGCGGCAACGCTGTCGCAGACCTGGAGCGGCGTGGTGCGCCTGCTCAACGTGCTGCCGATGACGCCGGTGATGCTGGCCGAATACGTGCCGGCCGATTTCGACGAACAGCAACGCCAGACCTCGGAAGAAGCCCTCGCCATCGTCGCACGCGAGTCCGGCATCGAGCCATCCCGCATCTCCAGCGTGGTGCGCCAGGGCGGCATCTATCACGAGATCCTGGAGGAAGCCGTGCACATGAAGGCCGAGCTGATCGTGATGACCTCGCACCGGCCGGCGATGCGCACCTATTTCCTGGGCTCCAATGCCGGGCACGTCGTGCGCTATGCAAAATGCTCTGTGCTGGTGGTAAGGCACTGAGGGCTCTGTTCGTAGCCCGGATGGAGCGCAGCGCAATCCGGAGCCGCTGTGCCCGCACGGATGGAATCCCGGATTGCGCTGCGCTCCATCCGGGCTACAAGATATCGCGTTGCCCGTCGGGCAAAACACCCGAACTGCAGGTCAATGCGCGCCGCGAAAAATATTCCACTTTACCGAAATTCGGAAATCACGTATGTGTCGCGGCAACCCGGCCCAAGGAAGAGGGGCTATCGCGATCGTCACGAACGCGGGCCGGGTGGCGGCGGACGCTGGGAAACACCGGCGCGAATGGTTTCGCAGGGGGGGCAACCGTGAGCGAAGGCGTCGCGCACACGACCGGTGTGATCCGCGTACGGCAAAACCGTGTCGTCCTGACGCCCGGGGTCTGTGCGTCAAGTCTTGTGGTGATGTGGCGGCCCGACCGGGCACGCAGCATCAGCGATCCATGAGGCGACGGGGGCAATAGTGCATCGCTCCCCGGGGAGAGCACGGCATAAGCCGTAAAACCGCTGCGCAGGGAAGGCCGGACGTTTTGGCTTCACCTGTATGCCGCTGTGCAGACTTCTTACTGCAATTTCGCACAGTGGATCGCGGGTGCCAGCCGGCGCCCGTTCTTCCCTGCGCCCTCTTTCTAGGAGGGCAAGGCGACGAAGCAAAGCTCGGGCGAAACAAGCCGCGAGGATGCGAAGCTGTGTCTGCGGTGGAAGCGCGAGCTAAAGTAGCGACAGTGCTACCCACAAACGCCGTCATTGCGAGCGCAGCGACTTGTCCGCCGAAGCTTCAGCGAAGGCGGAAGCAATCCAGAGTCTTTCCGCGGAGGGATTCTGGATTGCTTCGCTGCGCTCGCAATGACGGTTGGCGCTACAGCCCCCGCAATCGTAGCCCGTATGAGCGCAGCGACATGCGGGAACGCTTGCCCCGGATATCGCTTCGCTCATCCGGGCTACGGCAGTGTGCCTGTAGCTACAGCCCCAGATACGCCTTGCGCACGTCGGGATTGCCTTTGATCTCGCTTGCCGCGCCCTGCATTAGCACGCGGCCGGTTTGCAGGATGTAAGCGCGGTCTGCGATTTCCAGGCATTCCGCCATGCGCTGCTCGACGATCAAGACGGTCATGCCGGCGTCGCGGATGCGTTTCACGGCCTGGAAGATCTCGTCGACCAGCTTCGGCATGATGCCCTGCGAGGGCTCGTCCAGCATCAACAGCCGCGGGCGCGTCATCAGCGCGCGGCCGATGGCGAGCATCTGCTGCTCGCCGCCGCTGAGCGTCTCGGCGCGCTGCTCCAGGCGCTCGGAGAGACGCGGAAACAGTTGGAACACGAGATCGAGCGGACTCTCGCGGTCGGCCTCGCCGCGGTAGAGATAGCTGCCGAGGCGCAGATTGTCTCGCACGGAGAGGCGCGGAAACAGTCGGCGGTTCTCCGGCACGTAGGCGATGCCGGTGGCGGTGATGTGGTGCTGCGCCATGCCGTCGAGGCGCTTGCCATCGAACGTCACCGTGCCCGAGCGCGGGCGCTCGGCACCGGCGATGGATTTCAGCAGTGTCGACTTGCCCGCGCCGTTGGCGCCGGCGACGCAGACGATCTCGCCCTTCTGGACCTCGATCGAGACCGCGGAGATCGCGACCAGGCCCTGATAGGCGGTCGTGACTTCACGCACCGACAGCATGACGATCTCCCAGATATGCGCTGATCACCTTGGGATCGCGGACGATTTCAGTGGGCTTGCCCTCGACCAGCACCTTGCCGAGGTCGAGCACGATGGCGCGGTCGACCAGCGGCATCACGATCTCCATGACGTGCTCGACCATCAGCACGGTGATGCCGGCGTCACGCACCTTGCGCACCAGCGCCACACCGGTCTGCGCCTCAGTCGGCGTCAGGCCGGTGAGGACTTCGTCCAGCAGCAGAAGTTTTGGTTCCGTCGCAAGCGCGCGCGCGACTTCGAGGCGGCGCTTTTCGGCCGGCACGAGGTCGCTCGCGAGCACGTTGGCGCGCGCGGCAAGGCCGGTGAATTCGAGCACCTCATGCGCCTTGCGGCGTGCCTCGCGCATCACGGTGTTGCGCACGAGAGCGCCGACGATGACGTTGTCGATAACGGTCATGGTCTCGAAGCTCTTGACGACCTGGAAGGTGCGCCCGACGCCGCGCTGGCAGCGCTCGGCGGCCGGCATGCTGGTGACATCCTCGCCGTCGAACCAGATCGAGCCTTGCGTCGGCGGCAGCACCCCGGCGATGAGATTGAATAGCGTGGACTTGCCGGCACCATTCGGGCCGATCAGACCGACGATCTCGCCGCGGCCGACCGAAATCGAAACGTCGCTGTTGGCGACGAGGCCGCCGAAACGCTGCCAGACGCCGCGGGTTTCAAGCAGTGGGGTCATCGCGTGGCTCCCTTCCGCTTCGCACGAGAGAACAGGCTCACCAGACCCTGCGGCAGGGCGAGCGAAATCAGCACGATTAGCGTGCCGTAGACGATGAGGTCGACGCCGCGGCCGGATCCGCCGATATAGGAGCGCGTCAGCTCCGTCATCGGGATCAGGATCGCCGCCCCTAACACGGGCCCCCAGAGGGTGCCGATGCCGCCAAGCACGGCCGGCAGCGCCATCAGCAGCGAGAACTGGAACCCCATGACGCTTTCAGGATCGATATAGGCGAGAAACTGCGCATAGAAGGCGCCGCCGATGGCAACGAGGAAAGCGGAGACGGCAGCCGCGCCCATCTTGGAGTTGAACACGACGACGCCGAGGCTCTCGGCCGCTTCCGGATTGTCCTTCACCGCGCGCCACCAGAAGCCCCATTTGGAGTCCTCCAGCCACCAGGTGACGAACCAGGCGAGGCTGCACAGCACAAGTGCGAAATAGAAGTATGGCAGCTTGCTGCGCATGAACTGGAATTTCAACCAGCTGTCGCCGCGCACCGGAATGGTGATCCCCATCGCGGCCCCCGCCCATTCCCAATTCTGGAACAGCAGCAAGCCGATCTCGGCGATGACGATGGTCGCGATCACGAAATAATGGCCGCGCAGGCGGAAGAAGGGATAGCCGAGCCCCATCGCGATTGCGGCCGCGACTGCGCCGCCGGCGAGCATGCCGAACCATGGCAGCACGCCGAACTTGGTGAACAGCAGCTCGGTGGTGTAGGCGCCGATGCCGAAATAGAGCGCATGTCCCAGCGAGATCTGTCCGCAATAGCCGGAGAGAATATTCCAGCTCTGCGAGAGCGCCGCATACATCAAAGTCAGGATCAGGATGTTCTGGACGTAGACGTCCTTGATGAACAGGGGAGCGAGCGCCGCCAGGGCGGTCAGCACCGCGGCGATGATGAGGTCGCGGCGGCGCCGCGCGGCAAAATCCTTGTCCATCACATCGATCCGAACAGGCCGCGCGGCCGGATGAAGACGACCAGCAGGTAGACGGCGTAAATGCCGACCGATTTCAGCGAGGGTGGCAGCACCAGCGCGGTGGTGGCCTCGACGAGGCCGACGATGATCCCGCCGGCGAAAGCGCCGAACACGCTGCCGAAGCCGCCGAGCGCGACCGTGACGTAGGCGATCAGCGCAAAGGACGCGCCGACGTCGGGGTAGATATAGAAGAAGCTTGCCATGATCGCTCCGGCGAGGCCGACCAGCGCGGCACCAAGCCCCCAGCCGAGCGCGAACACGCGGTTCTTGTCGATGCCGACGAGAGCCACCGCCCCGGGATCTTCACGGGTGGCCTCCAGCGCGCGCCCGAAATCGGTGCGATGGATGAAGAAGTAGAGCCCGGCGAAGGCCAGGATCGCAACCAGCGCACCCATGAGCTGCGGCTCCGGCAGGAAGACGCCGGCGATCGAGATCGTCTTGCCGCCGAGCCAGGAATGCGGAACGCTGCGATAATCCGGCGTGAAGAAGAACTGCGCGAGGCCGCGCATCACGATGGCGAGGCCGAAGGTGGAGAAGATCTGCACCATGCCCGCATTGGCCTTGGCCCGCATGGCGAAGCGTACGATCAACAAATAGACCACCGCTCCGAATACGAACAGGGCAGCGGCCACCAGCGGCGCCGACAGCAAGGGGTCGATGGCGAAAAACGTGAACAGGAAGAAGCTCACATACATCGCGATCATCAAGAACTCGCCATGGGCGAAGTTCACGACGTCCATCAGGCCGAAGATCAGCGCGAGGCCGACGGCGATCAGTCCGTAGAGCAGGCCCATGAGGAGGCCGCTCGCGAGACTTTGGATAATGGTTTGGGCTGTCAAAAGTCTGTCCCCCCAACTACGTCCTCATCCTGAGGAGCGCGCACCGCGCGCGTCTCGAAGGATGGCCCAGCCCTCGTCCTTCGAGACGCGGGCTGCGCCCGCTCCTCAGGATGAGGGCGGGAGCTACGATCTGTGCTCCCGCCCGCCGTGTCTTACTTCATCGGCCAGATCGCCTCGGCGATCGCGGCCTGCGGCGGGAAGATGGTGACGAACTTGCCGCCGACATATTGCAGCAGCACCGGGTCGGCGTCGTTGTTCTGGCCCATCTCGTCGAACTTGACGCGCTTCCAGGGCATGATGGTCTGCTCGCCCGGGATGTCGGTGGCGGCGAGCGCGTCGCGGATCTTCTCGCCGTCCGTCGACTTGGCGCGGCTGATGGCGTCGGCGAGGATGATCAGGCCCATGAACTGACGCGAGGTGAGATCGTTGAAATCCTTGCCCGACCGCGTCTTGAACATCTCGTTGATCTTGCCGACCATCGGGCGCTTCTGCGCGAGATCGAGCGAGAAGGTGCCGCGCGAGATCACGCCTTCGAGCTTGTCGCCGACGGCGTCATAGAGCGCCTTCTCGGAGAAGCCGGCGTCCTGCGCCACGATCGCGTTCGGCTTGTAACCGAGCTCGGCCATGGTCTTCACCAGCAGGATGCCGTCGGTGGTGTAGCTCGACGGCATCAGCACGTCGGCGTTGGCGCTCTTGAGCTGCTGCACCTCGGCCGAAAGCGAGGGCGAGTTGGCGCGATACTTGATGTCCGCGACGATCTTGTAGCCGCGCTCGCCGGCGATCTTGGCCTGGGCATTGGCGGAATCGGTGCCGAAGATAGTGTCTTCGTGGAACAGCGACAGCGTCTCGATCTTGGTGCCCTTCTTCTTCAAGGCATCGAAGAAGTCGAACATCGCGGCCGAGTACATCTCGTCGTGCGGGGAGGCGCGGAAGTAATATTTCAGGCCGCGGCGATGCAGGCTGGGTGAGGAATTGTCGGCCGAGACGAACGGGATCTGGTAGCGCTCGCAGATCTGGCTGACCGTGACGGCGACCGCGCTCTGATAGGTGCCGATGATGGCGCAGACCTTCTCCTGCGTGATCAGGCGCTCGGCTTCGGCACGGCCCTTCTGCGGATCGGCCTGATGGTCGGCGAACACGAGGCGGACTTTTGCGCCGCCGAGGCCCGGCAGGCCTTCGCCCTTGGCCAGCGGCAGGTCGAAATCCGTGGCCTTGTTGATGACCTCGAGCGCGGTCTCATAGGCCTTCTGCGCATCGACGCCCTGCTGCGCGCTGCCGCCGGAGAACGGATAGATCACGCCGATCACGACTTCCGAAGTCTGTGCGCGCGCTGCCAGCGGCACGAGCGCGGCCGTAGCGGTGGCTCCCAACAATACGTCGCGGCGAGTGATCGTCATGGCAAAGTCCCCTGTTACTGAATTTCGGCTGATCGAATGAAGCGATTGATGGGTGCGGTAAAGCTCGAAGAAGCAGCAAACGCTGCCCACTAAATCACGGCCATGGTCCTGTTCTTGAGATCCGTCACCAGCATCAGGCCCGGCGAATGCGTGATCGCGAACGGCAGCCTGGCAGCATTGATGACCGATTGCGGCGTCACGCCGCACGCCCAGAACACCGGGATCTCGTCGTCTGCAACCGGGACCGGATCGCCGTAATCGGGCTTGGCGATGTCCTTGATGCCGATCAGATGCGGATGGCCGAGATGCACGGGCGCGCCGTGCACGGCCGGATAGCGCGAGGTGATCTGCACCGCGCGGATCGCATCCGCCGGCTTGAACGGACGCATCGACACCACCATGGGACCGGCGAAGGGACCGGACTCGCCGCAGGCGATGTTGGTGCGATACATCGGCACGCGCACATTGTGCTCGATGTGGCGGATCGGCATGCCCTCGTCGAGCAGCGCCTCTTCGAACGAGAAGGAGCAGCCGAGCACGAAGGTCACGAGATCGTCGCGCCAGTGCTTTGTCACATCGGTCGGCTCGTCCACGACCTCGCCGTCGCGCCAGACTCGATAGCGCGGCACGTCGGTGCGGATGTCGAGATCCGCGCCGAGCGCCGGGATGTGCGGACTGCCGACGTCGGACATGCCGATGATCGGACACGGCTTGGGATTGAGCTGGCAGAAGCGGTGGAAGGCGCCGGCATATTCCGCCGGCAGGATCGCCAGATTGCCCTGGACGAAGCCGGGGGCAACGCCGGCGGTGGAGGCGACCAGCCCCTCGCGGTAGGCGAGCCGCGCCTTGCGGCTCGGGAGGGTGTCGGGCGTTTCAGTTTGCTGCACTGCCACCAAAACAGTCATGAGATCGACCTGCCTATAAACTCGACAAAGACAAGCCAACACCACGCGTGCTATAAAGTCTAATCTTCCTTTCTAATCAATATCGATAAATTTCATTTATCGGACGGGAAAATCCTTCCAATGCTGGACTTCAGATCGATCGAGACGTTTCTCTGGGTTGTGAAGCTCGGCAGCTTTCGCGGCGCCGCAGCACGCCTCAACACGACCCAGCCGGCGATCTCGCAGCGCATCGCCCAGCTCGAGCGCGAGATGGGGGTGAAGCTGTTGAACCGCGACCACCGCGTGGCCTCGCCGACGCCGAGCGGCCGGCAGATGATGGTCTATGCGGAGAAGCTGATCGGCCTGCGCGCCGCGATGATCGCCGAGATCGGCGACCGCTCGGCGATGCGCGGCGTGATGCGGCTCGGCGTCGCCGAGACCATCGTGCACACCTGGCTGCCGCGGCTGGTGAAGAGCATGAACGAGGTCTATCCGAACCTGTCGCTGGAGATCGAGGTCGACATCACGCCGAACCTGACCGCGCGCCTGCTTGCGCAGGAGATCGAGCTCGCTTTCGTGGTGGGGCCGCTCTCTGCCTCCGGGGTGCACAATCGCGTCCTCGCCGACTATCCGATCGGCTTTCTCGCCAGCCCCTCGCTCGGCCTTGGCCATGGACCGGTCACGCGGGCCGAGCTGGCGCGGTTTCCGATCATCACGTTTCCGCGGAAGACGCGGCCCTACGAAGTCGTGCGCGAAGTGTTCGACCGGCCGGAGCTGCCGCCGATCCGGCTGCACGCCTCCGCCTCGCTTGCGACCGTCATCCACATGGCGGTCGAGGGTCTCGGCATCGCCGTGATCCCCGACGCCATCGTCGAGAGCGAGCTCGCAGACGGGCGACTGCAACTGCTCGACACCGATCTCAAAATCGCGCCGCTGACATTCACCGCGAGCTGGCTCGCCTCGCCCGACGTCGTGGCGGTGGAGCGGGTCGCAGAGCTTGCATGTCAGATTGCGCAGAGCAGCCTCGCAGTTGACGCGCCCGCGCCGGCGCGTCATTGAAACAGGCGCCGGACAATTGAGAGACTGACCGCATGAGCCGAGCCGCCACCAATTTGCAAATCGATTCCGCCCGCCTCTGGGGCTCCATCCACGAGACCGCGCAGTTCGGCGCGACGGCCAAGGGCGGCGTGCGGCGGCTGACGCTGAGCGCGGAGGACAAGCTGGTGCGCGACTGGTTCCGCAAGGCCTGCGAGGACGCTGGCCTAGAGGTGCACACCGATGCGCTCGGCTCGCAATTCGGCCTGCGCAAGGGTCGCGACATGTCGAAGCTGCCCGTCGGCATCGGCTCGCATCTCGACACCCAGCCCACCGGCGGCAAATATGACGGCATTCTGGGAACGCTCGGTGCGCTCGAAGTGATCCGCACGCTGAACGATGCCGGAATCGAAACCGAAGCGCCGATCTGCGTCGTCAACTGGACCAACGAAGAGGGCTCACGCTTCGCTCCCGCGATGATGGCCTCCGCCGCCTATGTCGGCGACTTCACCACCGACGACATCCTGTCGCGCAAGGACGCCGATGGCACCACCGTCGGCCAGGCGCTCGACGGCATCGGCTATCGCGGCGACAAGCCGGTCGGGTTCCAGAAGCTCGGCTGCTTCGTCGAGCTGCACATCGAGCAGGGCCCGATCCTGGAGGCCGAAGGCAAGACCATCGGTGTGGTCGATTCCGGCCAGGGCGTGCTCTGGTACGACGGCAAGATTTCCGGCTTCGAGAGTCATGCCGGATCGACACCGATGCCGCTGCGGCGCGATGCGCTGGCGACGCTGTCCGAGATCGTGCTGGCGATGGAAGCCATTGCGAGGAAGCACGGGCCGAAGGCAGTCGGCACCATCGGCGAGGCCGTGATCGCAAACCCTTCACGCAACGTCATTCCCGGCGAGATCGCCTTCACCATGGATTGCCGCAGCGCGGATGACGCGATCATGGATGCGCTCGATCGCGATCTTCGTAGCGCGATTGCCGAGATCGCCGCACGCCGCAAGGTCGAGGTGAAGATCGACCTGGTCTGGCGCAAGCCGCCGACGCATTTCGATCCGAAGCTCATTGCAGCGGTGGAAAACGCGGCGAAGACGCTCGGCTACTCCTCTCGCCGCATTACCTCCGGCGCCGGCCACGACGCCTGCAATCTCAACACAATCATGCCCGCCGCAATGGTGTTCGTGCCCTGCAAGGACGGCATCAGCCACAACGAGCTGGAAGACGCTACGCAGCCCGATTGCGCCGCGGGCACCAACGTCCTCATGCACACGGTGCTGGCGATCGCCGGCGTCGCATCCTGACCGGAGAGAATCATGCGCGGAGTTTTCGTCGACGCCAATGAAGCCCTCGCCGTGATCTTGGAGCGGCTGGAGCAACCGGGCGATCCCAAGGTGCGGATCCACAGGGATCCCGACATCAAGCCCGAGCAATATCCCGAGATCCTCGACGGCGCCGAGATCGCGATCGTCGACCACACCGCGCTGCCGACCGATGTCGCAAAGAAGTGCGCGGGGCTGAAGCATGTCGTGTTCCTCGGCACCGGCGCGCGCAGCTACATGAACCCGGAGGAGCTCGCTGAGCTCGGCATCTCCGTGCACCTGATCAAGGGCTATGGCGACACGGCGGTGGCGGAATGCGCGATCGCGCTGATGTGGGCTTCGGCCCGCGTCATCGCGATGATGGACCGCGAGATGCGCGGCGGAAACTGGCTGCGCGAAGACGGCATGCAGCTCACGGGCAAGACGCTCGGCCTGATCGGCTTCGGCGGTATTGCCGCGGAGGTCGCGCGCATTGCCTCGGGCAGCGGCATGAAGGTGATCGCCTGGAACCGCTCGCCGAAGAGCTATCCGGGCGTGGAATTCGTCGATCTCGATTCGGTGTTGGCGAGAGCAGACGTCGTATCGCTGCATCTGCTGCTCAACGACGAGACGCGCGGCATGATCACCCGCGAGATGATCGCGAAGATGAAGCCGGGCGTCATCCTCATCAACACCGCCCGCGCCGCCGTCGTCGACGAGGCCGCCATGATCGATGCGCTGAAGTCGGGCCACATCCGCCATGCCGGCCTCGACGTCTTCAACATCGAGCCATTGCCCGGCGATCATCCGCTGACCAAGCTGCCGAACGTAACGTTGTCGGCGCATTCGGCGTTCCGGACCCCGGAGGCGAGCGAGAACCTCATTTATGCGGCGTGGGAGCACTGCCGCCGGATCGTGAAAACGTAGGGTGGGTTAGCGAAGCGTAACCCACCACCCTCGACGTTCGCGAAGACAGAAGAGGTGGGTTACGGCTTCGCCTAACCCACCCTACGCACCGCAATCTTGGAAAGGGATAAGAGCGCCAACAATGGCCGACTATCGCACCATCAAGGCACAGCCGCTCATCGAAGCCATCAGTGCCATCGTCAAGGCCGGCGGCTCCACGGACCGCGAGGCCGAGCTCGTGTCCACCAATCTGGTCGAGGCCAACCTCAAGGGACACGACTCGCACGGCGTCGGCATGATCCCGCGCTATGTCCAGAGCGTCACCACGGGCGGCCTCGCCGTGAACCGGCACGTCAAGGTCGTGCTCGACACCGGTCCGCTGCTCACGCTCGACGGCCTCACCGGCTACGGGCAGGTCATCGGCCATGAAGCGATGGAGCTCGCAGCCGAGCGCGCCAAGCGCAACGGCGTGTGTCTCGTCGGCCTCTCGAATTCACATCACATCGGCCGCATCGGCCACTGGGCCGAGCAGTGCATCGACCACGGACTGGTCTCGATTCACTTCGTCAACGTGATCTCGCGCCCGATCGTGGCGCCCTGGGGCGGCAGCGATGGGCGCCACGGCACCAACCCGTTCTGCGTCGGCATCCCGCGCGCGGGCAAGGACCCCATCGTGCTCGACTTCGCCACCAGCAGGATCGCGCAGGGCAAGACCCGCGTCGCCCACAACAAGGGCGTCGAGCTCGAGCCCGGCACCATCATCGATAACGAGGGCAAGCCGACCACCAACCCGCGCTACACCGTGATCCCGCCGTACGGCGCCATCCTGCCGTTCGGCGAGCACAAGGGTTCGGGACTCGCGCTGGTGTGCGAAATCCTCGGCGGCGCGCTCTCCGGCGGTCAGGTGGTCAAGGGCCCGTCCGATGGCAAGTACAACGTCCTCAATGGCATGCTCTCGATCATCATCGATCCGGCCAAGCTCGGCACCGCGGAGAATCTCGCGCGCGAAGTCGAGAGCTTCGTCGCGTGGCACACGGGCTCACCGCCGGCCCCCGGCGTCGACAAGGTGAAGATCGCCGGCGAGCCCGAGCGCGAGACGAAGAAGAAGCGGCTCGCGGAAGGCATCCCGGTCGATCCGACCACCTGGCGGGATATTTTGCTGGCTGGGAAAACGTTTGGGCTGGATCAGGCGGCGATCGAGAAGATCGCGGGGTAGTGAGACAGAGCACGCGGCTCTTCCCTTCTCCCCTTGTGGGAGAAGGTGGCGCGAAGCGCCGGATGAGGGGTCTCTCTCCACGAAGAGAAATGCACAATTGAGAGGTCTGTCTCCGCGGAGACAACCCCTCACCCGTCTTCGATGCTTCGCATCGAAGCCACCCTCCCCCACAAGGGGGGAGGGACAGGAGCGCTCTAATCCACCATGTCCGCGACCGCCTTGCCGCAAGCCGTGGTGTCGGCGTTGCCGCCGAGGTCCTTGGTGCGGAGCGTGCGCTCGGCCAGCGAGCGCTCGATCGCATCGACGATCGACTTGCCGGCTTCCTTCTCGCCGAGATGTTCGAGCATCATCGCGCCGGACCAGATTGCGCCGATCGGATTGGCGATGCCCTGCCCCGCGATGTCGGGCGCCGAGCCGTGCACCGGCTCGAACACCGACGGGAAATTGCCCTCGGGGTTGATGTTGCCTGATGGCGCGATGCCGATGGTGCCGGTGCAGGCCGGGCCGAGATCGGACAGGATGTCGCCGAACAAATTGGAGCCGACCACGACGTCGAACCAATCCGGGTGCAGCACGAAATTCGCCGTCAAAATATCGATGTGGTACTTGTCCCACTTCACGCCCGGAAACTTCTTCGCCATCGCCTCCACGCGCTCGTCCCAATAGGGCATGGTGATGGAGATGCCGTTCGACTTGGTCGCCGACGTCAGGTGCTTCTTCGGCCGCGACTGCGCGAGTTCAAACGCGAACTTCAGGATGCGATCGACGCCGATGCGGGTCATCACCGTCTGCTGCGTCACGAACTCACGGTCGGTGTCCGGGAACATGCGGCCGCCGACGGAGGAATATTCGCCTTCGGTGTTCTCGCGCACCACCCAGAAATCAATGTCGCCGGGCTTGCGGTTGGCCAGCGGCGACGGCACGCCCGGCATCAGCCGTACCGGGCGCAGATTCACATACTGATCGAACTCGCGGCGAAACTTGATCAGC
This sequence comes from Bradyrhizobium sp. MI1.11, assembly GCF_055811255.1. Classification (NCBI taxonomy): domain Bacteria; kingdom Pseudomonadati; phylum Pseudomonadota; class Alphaproteobacteria; order Hyphomicrobiales; family Nitrobacteraceae; genus Bradyrhizobium; species Bradyrhizobium sp. MI1.11. The sequence goes on along the minus strand of NZ_JBVVPM010000001.1, from coordinate 248,916 downwards.
GAGCCCCACAGCGAGACGTGATCCGGAATCTTGGCCGGCCAGCCGACCGCGCCGAAATAGATCGCGTCATGCTTGCCGATCTTGTCCTTCCAGTCGTCCGGCATCATCTGGCCGTGCTTCTCGTAATAGTCCCAGGACGAGAAGTCGAAATGATCGAAATGAAGGGACACCCCGTGCCTCTTCGCCGCGGTCTCCAGAACGCGCAGACCCTCCGGCATCACTTCCTTGCCGATGCCGTCGCCAGGAATGACCGCGATCCGGTATTGTTTCTTGCTCATCGAGAACGTCCTTGATTGCTCCGGCAGCCGCCGCCTTTTTGACCGCACTGCAATGGACCAAACGCGGCGGCAGTGCAACGCTGCACTGCAATGTTGACCATGGCGCGGCCGACCGCCTACTGATTTTATTCCCGTTCCTCTCCTGCGAGTGACTCCCATGGATCTGCATCTGCGTGGCAAGCGCGTCCTGATCACGGGCGCGTCCAAGGGCATCGGCGCAGCTGCCGCCGAGGCCTTTGCCGAGGAAGGCTGCCATCTCCTCCTCGCCGCCCGCAACGGCGATCAGCTCAAGGCTCTGGCCGAGCGCTTGCGCTCGGCGCACCAGATCGATGCCGCCACGAGCATCGTCGATTTGCGCAAGAGCGAGGATTTGACGCGGCTCGCCAAGGAAGCCGCCGACATCGACGTGCTCGTCAACAATGCCGGCGACATTCCCGGCGGCTCCATCGACAAGATCGACGAGGCGACCTGGCGGCACGCCTGGGAATTGAAAGTGTTCGGCTACATCAACCTCACGCGCATGATCTATCCGCAGATGAAGGCGAAGGGCGGCGGCGTGATCGTCAACGACATCGGCGCCGCCGGCGAGAAATTCGACGCCAACTACATTTGCGGCAGCGCCGGCAATGCCGCCCTGATGGCCTTCACCCGCGCGCTCGGGGGCAAGAGCCTCGCCGACAACATCCGCGTGGTCGGCATCAATCCCGGCCCTGTCGGCACCGATCGTCACGTCACCCTGCTGAAGACCCGGGCAAAGCACCAGTTCGGCGACGAGAGCCGCTACAAGGAATTCCAGAAGAGCCTGCCGCTCGGCAGGCCTGCGCATGCGCGCGAGATCGGCGACCTGATGGCGTTCCTGGCGTCGGATCGCGCGGGCTACACGTCCGGCGTGATCTACACGGTGGACGGCGGCATCAGCGCGGGCTGGGGTTGATTAATCTCGTCATTGCGAGCGCAGCGAAGCAATCCAGAATCTTTCCGCCTTGACAGACTGGATTGCTTAGCTGCGCTCGCAATGACGCTTGAACAAGTACAGGAGTAAAATAGTTGTCTCAAGAGTTGATCCGCGAAACCGCCTGCACCGTCGTCGACAAGCTGCGGTCCGGCGACGTCTCGCCGCTGGAACTGTTGGATGTGCTGGAGAAGCGTATCGGCGAAGTCGACGGCAAGGTCAACGCGCTGCCGACGCTGTGCTTCGATCGCGCGCGGGATAGCGCAAAGGCGCTGATGCGGAAGCCGGCCGGTGCGCGCGGATTACTCGCAGGCCTGCCGGTGCCGATCAAGGATCTGACCGACGTTGCTGGCGTGCTGAACACCCAGGGCTCGCCGATCTTCAAGGACAATGTGCCCAAACAGTCCGACCTCATGGTGGAGAACCTCGAAGGTAACGGCGCGGTCGTCTACGCCAAATCCAACACGCCGGAATTCGGTGCGGGCGCCAACACCTTCAACGAGGTGTTCGGCGCAACGCTCAATCCCTGGGATACGTCCAAGTCGGCAGCCGGCTCGTCAGGCGGCGCGGCCGCTGCGCTCGCGACCGGCATGGCCTGGCTCGCGCAGGGCTCGGACATGGGCGGCAGTCTGCGCAGTCCGGCAGCTTTCTGCGGCGTCGTGGGGATGCGGCCGAGCATCGGCCGGGTCGCGCATACTCCAAAATCAGCCATCGATCGTAATCTCGGCGTCGTCGGTCCGATGGCACGCAACGTCGAGGATCTCGCGCTGCTGCTCGACGCCATGAGCGGCGACTATGCCGCCGATCCGCTGTCGCTGCCGGCGCCGTTGACCTCGTTTCTCTCGGCGGCGCAGTCAGGCAGCAAACCGAAGCGCATCGCCTACTCGCCAGACCTCGGTATCACGCCGGTCGATCCCGAAGTCAAAGCAATCACGCGAAAGGCGGCGGAACGCTTTGCCGAAGCCGGCGTCATCGTCGAGGAGGCACATCCGGACTGGCGCGAGGCGCATGAGTGCTTCCACGTGCTGCGCGCGTTCGACTTCGCGATCAGCAAGGCACAGCTGCTGCGCACCAAGCGCGACCTGCTCAAGCCCGAAGTGATCTGGAACATCGAGGAAGGCCTCAAGCTTACGATCGAGCAACTCGAACGCGCCGAGGCGCAGCGCGTCGGCATGACCGCGCGTGCGGTCGAGTTCTTCAAGAGCTACGATCTGCTGCTGGTACCGACCACCATCGTGCCGCCCTTCCCGATCGAGCACCGCTATGTCGCCGAATGCGCCGGCAAGAAGTTCGACAATTACGTCGAGTGGCTCGGCATCGTCTATGCGATCACGCTCGCCTGCTGTCCCGCGCTTTCGCTGCCCTGCGGCTTCACGGCGTCGGGCCTGCCGGTCGGACTGCAGGTCGTCGGGGCTCCGCGCGCTGATGCGCAGGTGATCGCCGGCGCGAAGACGCTGGAGGATATCTTGGGCGTGCGTGGCACGACGCCAATTGATCCGCGGGTGAAGAACTAGGTCTCCGCTCTCGTGCCCCGGATGCGGCGCAGCGTTTCGCGTAGCACCTTGTCCGGGACAAGAGAGATACTCACCTTTCGCTTGCCGCCTCCAGGCTCCGGCTATACCGCGACATCGCGAAGCAGAAGACAAAATAGATCCCGGCGACGAAGATGTAGACTTCGACGGAGAATTGCTGCCACGCCGGATCGATGATCGCGGTCTTGGCCGTCGTCAGCAGGTCGAAGATACCGATGATCAGGACCAGGCTGGTGTCCTTGAAGAACGCGATGAAGGTGTTGACCAGCGGCGGGATGACGTGACGGATCGCCTGCGGCAGGACGATCAGCCGGTTCTTGCGCCAGTATGACAACCCGAGCGCATCGGCGGCCTCGTATTGCCCGCGGGGCACGGCCTGGAGGCCGCCGCGAATGACTTCGGCCAGGTAAGCGCCCGCGAACAGGATGATCGCGACCTGCGCGCGCAGGAGCTTGTCGATGTTGAATCCGTTCGGCATGAACAGCGGAAACATCACGCTCGCCATGAACAGCAGACTGACCAGCGGCACGCCGCGGATCAGCTCGACATAGAGCACGCTGAGCGAGCGGATCGCCGGCAGTTTTGAGCGCCGGCCGAGTGCGACCAGGATGCCGAGCGGGAAGCCGAAAGCCAGACCAAAGGTCGCCAGGATCAGCGTCACCGGGAGGCCGCCCCAACGGTCCTGCGAGACGAACGACAGGCCGAGTATGCCGCCCCACATCAGCATGCTGATCAGCGCGAGAGCGGCGATCCAGAGATAGGCCAGCTCGCGCCGCCATAAGGCGCGGCGGGTGGAGAGATAGAACAGGGCGATGAACAGCAGCACCGCCAGCGCCGGCCGCCACTGCTCGTCGAACGGATAGGTGCCAAACAGGATGAAGCGGTATTTCTCGGGGATGATCGCCCAGCATGCACCGACGCCGCGTACCGCGCGGCAGGCGCTGGAATCGTTCGCCGGGGTGAGCCAGACCGCATTGGCGATGCCCCACTGCGCGAAGCTAAAGAGGCCCTTTGCGAGCACTGCCAGCAACACGACCGAGAGAATGCCGTTCGGGATAGACGAGAACAAATTGGTGCGCAGCCAGCGCAGCACCGGATTGCCGATCTGCGGGCGGCGGGCGGCGCGCGGTACTTCCGGAATGTCGGCGATCGCCGTCATGGTCAGCGCTCCACCAGCGCGATGCGCGAATTGTACCAGTTCATGAAGAAGCTGATGCCGAGGCTGATGGTGAGAAACACCGCCATGATCAACGCAATGGCCTCGATCGCCTGCCCGGTCTGGTTCAACGTCGTGTTGGCGATCGAGACCACGTCCTGATAGCCGATCGCCACCGCGAGCGAGGAGTTCTTGGTCAGGTTGAGGTACTGGCTCGTCATTGGGGGCACGATGACGCGTAGCGCCTGTGGCAGGATGATCTGCCGCAGCATGAAGCTCCGGCGCAGTCCCAGCGCATTGGCGGCATCCCACTGGCCGCGCGGCACCGACTGGATGCCGCTGCGCACGATCTCGGCGATGAAGGCCGAGGTGTAGGTGACGAGCGCGATCAGCAACGCGAAATATTCCGGCGCGAGCGTCAGCCCGCCGACGAAGTTGAAGCCGCGCAGCTCCGGCCATTCGATCGTCCAGGACACGCCGAGAAGCACGGACACCGCCGCAGGCAGCACAACAAGCAAGCCGAGTCCAAAAGGCCAGGACGGCCGCGGCTTGCCGTCGCGCATTTGCTGCGCGATGAGCCGCCGCCGGATGACGTAGAACACGACAAGCCCGAACACTGCCGCGCCGAGCACGCAAAGCTGCGGCGTCCCGATCGGAATCGCCGGCAGGATCAACCCGCGATTGGACAGGAACACGCCCTCGATCGGCCGCCATGCCGCGCGCGCTGCCGGCAGCGCCTGCATCAGCACGTACCAGAACAGGAGCTGGAGCAGCAGCGGGATGTCGCGGAGCGTTTCGACATACACTGCGGCGAGCCGCGACAGCAGCCAATTGGCCGACAGCCGCGAGATGCCGATCACCGTGCCCAGGATGGTTGCAAGCACGATTCCGATCACGGCAACGCGCAGGGTGTTGGCGATGCCGACGACGAAGGCCCAGAGATATGAGTCTCTCGGATTGTAGGCGAGCAGGCTGTCGGAGATGGGCATGCCGGCCTCACGGCCGAGGAAGGCAAAACCGGTCGTAATGCGGCGCGCGGAGAGATTGGTGACCGTGTTGGACCAGAGAAAGGCGATGACCGCGACTGCGATCCCGACCACCAGGGCCTGCCAGAACAGGCCTTTCAGCTCGCGTTGTCCGAAAGCGCCAAAGAAGCGGCGGCGCGGCGGCGGTCTCGGAGCGTCTGACGTCACAGCACAAAAATCCTTCTCAAGACGACGATTTCCGGCGGCGTACGTCAAGTGTTGCACCAAACTCCACTTTGTGCAACAAATGTTTCATGGCCGAGCCCGCGAAATCCTCGCCGCTGAGCGAACTGCGCATTGCATTGCCATCGCTTCCGATGCGGTTGCAGGAGGTCGGGCGTTTCGTCGCGGCCAACGATTACGACGCCACCACGCGTTCGATGCGCGATCTCGCGGCGGTTGCCGGCGCCGATCCCGCCGCGTTCACGCGGCTTGCCAAAGCGATCGGTTATTCGGGCTGGGATGAATTGCGCGCGGCGTTGACGGAGGCGCGGCGCCCCTCGCAGATCGCGCCCTTCTCCGGCCGCGCCAGGAGCCGCCGCCACGGCCCGAACGCCGATGTCGCGCTCGTCACCGACAAGCTCGAGGCCGAGGCCGCCGGCCTTCCGCGCATCCCGGCCCAGCCGATTGCCGAGGCGGCGCGCGCGCTCCACGACGCCAAGCGGATCTGGATCACCGGCTACCGAAGCTGCCGCAGCGTCGCGGAACTGCTGAATTACGAGCTCCGGCTGTTTCGTCCCGAACAGGTGCAACTCGTCGGCGCGTCCGGCCCCGACGATCTCGACCTCGGCGCATTCCGGCCCGGCGAAGCTGTCATCGTCATCGGCTTCATGCCCTACACACATGCCAGTGTCCGGGTCGCGCAGGCCGCCTATCGTGCCGGCGCGGCCCTGATCGCGATCGCCGATAGCTCTTCGGCGCCGATGGCTGAAGGCGCCGACCACGTGCTGCTGTTCGAAGCGGCTTCCTCTCCCGGCTTTTTCCCGAGCCTGACCGGCGCCATTGCGATCGCCCAATCGCTCGCGGCCGTGACGTTCTCGCTCGGCGGCACGGCCGCGAAGAAGCGCCTGGAGAATACCGAGGCGCGGCTGGCCGCGGCTTCAACTTACGTATCAGAGAAAGGTTGACCCATGGCCGCTCGCACCAGCCGCGTGCTGCATCGCTCGCTGCGCGAAACGCCGCCCAAGGCAATCGGCGGCGAAGGCGTCTATCTCTTTGCCGAGGACGGACGCCGCGTGATCGATGCCTCCGGCGGCGCGGCGGTCTCTTGCCTTGGCCACCAGCATCCACGCGTCATCGCGGCGCTGACGAAGCAGGCCTCGACACTGGCGTACGCCCACACGGCGTTCTTCTCGTCCGAGCCGGCCGAGGCGCTGGCCGAGAGGCTGGTCGGCCATGAGCCCGGCGGCCTCGCCTACGCCTATTTCGTCAGCGGCGGGTCGGAAGCGGTCGAAGCCAGCATCAAGATCGCCCGGCAATATTTCATCGAGCGCGGCGAGCCGCAGCGGCAGCATTTCATCGCCCGGCGCCAGAGCTATCACGGCAATACGCTCGGCGCGCTGGCTGCCGGCGGCAATGCCTGGCGGCGTGCGCCTTATGCGCCGCTGCTCTCCGACGCCTTCAGCCACGTGACCCCGGCCTTCGCCTATCACGAGAAGCACGATGGCGAATCCGATGCGCAATTCGTCGCCCGGCTTGCGGCCGAACTCGAAGCCGAGTTTCAGCGCCTCGGTCCCAATACGGTCGCCGCGTTCCTCGCAGAGCCCGTCGTCGGCGCCACCGCAGGTGCCGTGACCGCGCCGGACGGTTATTACAGGGCGGTCCGCGAGATCTGCGACCGACACGGTGCCCTGCTCATCCTCGACGAGGTCATGTGCGGCATGGGCCGCACCGGCACCACGCATGCATGGGAGCAGGAAGGCGTGGCACCCGACATCCAGGCGATCGCCAAGGGCCTCGGCGGCGGCTACCAGCCGATCGGTGCAATGCTCACCAGTGGCAAGATCATCGACGCCATTCGCGCCGGCTCGGGCGCCTTCCTGCACGGCCACACCTATCTGGCGCATCCCCTCGCCTGCGCTGCCGCGCTCGCGGTGCAGGACGTGATCCGCGAGGACGGCTTGCTCGACCGGGTCAAGGAGCGCGGCAAGCAGCTCGAGCAGCGGCTCACCGAGCGTTTCGGTAACCACCGCCATATCGGCGACATCAGGGGCCGCGGCCTGTTCTGGGCGATCGAGCTTGTCGCCGATCGCGGCAGCCGGACCTCGTTCGATCCCGCGCTGAAGCTGAACCAGAAGATCAAGGCGGAGGCCCTCGCCGACGGCCTCGGCTGCTATCCCGGCGGCGGCACCGTGGACGGCGTCCGTGGCGACCACGTGCTGTTGGCGCCACCCTATATCGTTTCGGCTGACGAGATCGATCTGATCGTCGACAAGCTCGGCACGGCTGTCGACAACGTATTGCGTCGTGTCAATCACTGAGGGGAGAATAACATGATGAGGAAAGTGGTTATCATAGCCGGCGTGCTCGCGGCATCGACCGTGGTCGCATCGGCGGCGACGCTCGACACTGTGAAGGGCCGCGGCACGCTGATATGCGGCGTCAGCGCCGGTTTTGCCGGCTTCTCCGCGCCGGACTCGCAAGGCAATTACAAGGGTCTCGATGTCGATTATTGCCGCGCGCTCGCCGCCGGCGTGCTCGGCGATGCCAGCAAGGTGCGTTACGTCTCGCTGACCGCGCAGAACCGCTTCACCGCGCTCCAGTCCGGCGAGATCGACGTGCTCTACCGCAACTCGACGCAGACCTATCTGCGCGGCGTCACGCTGGGCCTGCGGCAAGGCCCAATCAACTTCTACGACGGTCAGGGCTTTGTGGTGAAGAAAGACCTCGGCGTGAAGGAGATCAAGGACCTCAAGGGCGCCACCGTCTGCGTCGCGCAGGGCACCACGCATGAGGTCACGCTCGGCGATTACGGCCGCGCCAACGGCATCGACTGGAAGCCGCTGGTGTTCGACCGCGTCGACACCATGTACCAGACCTTCTTCGGCGGCCGTTGCGATGCCATGACCCAAGACGCTTCCGCGCTCGCAGGCGCCGTGACGACCGCGGCGCCGAACCCGGCCGACTACGTCGTGCTGCCGCAGACCATCAGCAAGGAGCCGCTCGGCCCCTTCACCCGCAATGGCGATGAAGTCTGGAGCGACATCATCACCTGGCTGCATTACGGCTTGATCGAGGCCGAAGAGCTTGGCGTCACACAAGGCAATGTCGACGAGATGGCGAAGTCGCAGACGCCCGCGATCCAACGCCTGCTCGGTGCCTCCGGCGATCTCGGCTCCCGGCTCGGGCTCGACAACAAATGGCTGGTCACGGCCATCAAGGCCACCGGCAATTACGGCGAGATCTACGAGCGCAATGTCGGCAAGGCGAGCCCGCTCAAGCTCGAGCGCGGCCTCAACGGCCTCTGGAGCAAGGGCGGCTTGATGTACGCGGTGCCGTTCAAGTAAACGCCTCTCGTGTCCCGGACGCGCTGCAGCGTGCAACGCTGCTGCGCAGAGCCGGGACCCAGCGGCCACAATGGGCCCCGGCTCTGCGGCGCAATACTCCGCATTGCGCCGCGTCCGGGGCACGAGATCTACCAGGTAGTAACGTTCAATGCCGACGTCCCTTCGCATCGCCCTGATCCACGCCCTCAAGCATTCCATCGCCCCGATCGAAGCTGCGTTCGCGAAGGCGTGGCCGGAAGCGCGGCTGATGAACCTGCTCGACGACAGCCTGTCGGCGGATCTGGCGCGTGAGGGCAAGCTCAATGATGCCATGACCGAACGCTTTCTTGTGCTCGGTCGCTACGCCGCGGCGACAGGCGCGGATGCGATCCTGTTCACCTGCTCGGCCTTCGGTCCCTGCATCGAGGCGGTTGCGCGCGCGCATGCGCCGATGCCGGTGCTCAAGCCGAACGAAGCCATGATCGAGCGGGCAGTGACGATGGGCCGGCGTATCGGCCTGCTCTCGACCTTCGCGCCGACGCTGGCCTCGATGCCGCCGGAGTTTCCTGCCTCTGTCCAGGTCGTGCCCAAACTTGCCGAAGGCGCGCTGGCCGCACTCGACCGTGGCGACCGCGCTACGCATGACCGGCTGATCGTGGAATCCTCACATGATTTGCGCGATTGCGACGTCGTCGCGCTCGCGCAGTTCAGCATCGCGGCAACTGCGCCCCTCGTTGCAGAAGCTACCGGTCGCCCTGTCGTGACCACGCCTGACAGCGCCGTCGAGAAGCTGATGAAGCTGTTGGCGGCGAAGGCTTAAGCGCCGGCCTTTTTCCGGCGTCGCGCGCCCTTGATCGCCGCCGCAAGCGCGGCCTTCGTTTCGCTGACAAAATCCTCGACAAGGTCCTCGCGCGTGGCATGGGCCGCCTCGCCGGTGAACAGCCCCTGCTCGGCCAGCATCACCACGCCATGCAGCGCCGCCCAGATCTTGAGCGCCTGCCGCTCGCGCAGGTAATCGACTGCCGGAGCTTCCAGTGCCTCGATCACGAGCGCAAACGTTTCGCGTGTCGCTTCGTGCAGCTCGCTGCCTTTCGCCGCACACGACACCGTGCGCGAAGCGAACATCAAGCGGTAGATGCCATTGCGGCGTAAGCCGAAATCCAGCGTCGCCTGCGCCAGCAGCGACAGCTTCGATCGCTTCGACGGCTTTGCCATCGCCGCACGCAGAAGCGCGCTGAGCTGCCGGAACGCCTCCGCCGTCACCGCCGCAAGCAGCGCCTCGCGATCGGCGAAATGCCGGTAGGGCGCCGGCTGCGAGACACCCAGCTGCTTTGCCAGCGCCTTGATGCTGATCGCCTCCGTCCCGCCCTGCTCGGCTTCGCGCAGCGCGGCCTTGATCAAGGCGTCGCGGAGATCGCCGTGGTGGTAGGTATTCTCGGGCTTGCGGGCAAGTTGTGAACGCATGTTGCGCAGAGCCTATAAGTTTGCGCTTGACAGGGGAAGCCTGCCGCGAATGTAATAGCCTATAACTTGAACAAAAACGCAAATGGGAGCGCGCGCCGCCTTCGGGCTGGAGCGCACACGACCGAGGAAGCCGCCATGACAGAGCGACTGAGGGTTCACGTCGATCCCGACAGATGCCAGGGGCACGCGCGCTGCAACGCGCTGGCGCCGGAGCTGTTCGAGCTCGACGAATACGGCAACGCCCACGAGGCCGGCGACGGCACGGTCCCACCCGGCCTCGAAGACAAGGCCTGGCTTGCCAAATCCAATTGTCCGGAAATCGCGATCGACGTGATCGAGGAGTAGCGCGTCCCGCCTCTGCCCGCGTGCCTTCCGCGACCACGAGCCCCAAGGGATTTCGAGATGTCCGACATCAGCCAGCCCGCCGCCCATCCGCCCGTGACCGACTGGGTCCATGATTTCGACCACACCGATCCGCAATGGACGGAAGATCCCTTCCCGATCTGGGACGAGCTGCGCGCCGCAAGCCCGGTCGTGCATACCGAGCGCTTCCTCGGCTGCTACCTGCCGACGACCTATGAAGCGGTGCGCGAGATCGCCAATGACAGTGAGCATTTCTCCTCACGCCGCATCATCGTCCGTGACGTTCGACCGGAGATCACCAGCAGAAACTCCGCCCCGCCGATCACGTCCGATCCGCCGGTGCACAAGCCAGCCAAGCAATTGCTGCTGCCGCCGTTCACGCCGGACGCGATGAAGAAGCTGGAGCCGCGGGTGCGCGCGATCTGCAACGAGTTGATCGACGGTTTCATCACGGAAGACCGACTGGACGCGGCAGAGCGCTACACCAAGCACATTCCGGTTCGCGCGATCGCACACATGCTCGGCATCCCCGAGACAGACAGCGATCTCTTCATCCGCTGGATCCACATGATCCTGGAACTTGGCATCAAGGATGAAAACACGCTGCTCCAGGCCGTGCAGGAGATGACCGTCTATTTCAGCGCCCACATCGAGGCGCGCAAGACCAAGCCGACCGACGATCTTATTTCCTACCTGATGAATGCCAGGGACAAGGACGGCAATCCGCTCGAGGATTCGCATGTGCTGGGCTCGTTGCGCCTGCTCCTGATTGCCGGCATCGACACCACCTGGAGCGCGATCGGCTCCTCGCTCTGGCACCTCGCCCGGACGCCCGCCGACCGCGAGCGCCTGGTCGCCGAGCCCGGGCTGGTCCCGACCGCGGTGGAAGAGCTGCTGCGGGCCTATTCGCCGGTGACGATGGCGCGCGAAGTGGTCAAGGAGACAACGGTCTCAGGCTGCCCGGTCAAGCCGGGCAACATGGTGCTGCTGTCCTTCCCGGCCGCCAACCGTGACCCGAAAATGTTTCCGGATGCTGACAAGGTCGTGATTGATCGCCGCGAGAACCGCCACGCCGCGTTCGGCCTCGGCATCCACCGCTGCGTCGGCTCGAACCTTGCGCGCATGGAGATGCAGGTTGCGCTGGAGGAATGGCTGAAGCGAATTCCGGACTTCGCCCTCGATCCGGCAGGCACGGTGACCTGGTCACAGGGAACCGTCAGAGGCCCCCGCCAGTTGCCATTTTTGCTTGGAAAGGCGATGTAGACCTCTCCAAAGAGCAATACCGAGAGGCCGGACGTGACTGAGCAAATAACCCGACCGGCTTCCGACCATATTGACGTCGCCGACGCCAAGCGCCGGATCAAGGCGATCTTCATCGGCTCGATCGGCAATCTCGTCGAGTGGTACGACTTCTACGCCTATACCGCGTTCGCGCTCTATTTCGCTCCCGCCTTCTTTCCCGGCAACGATCCTGTCGTCCAACAATTGAATGTCGCCGTCGTATTCGCGGCGACATTCCTGATGCGGCCGTTGGGCGGCTGGCTGTTCGGCTATATCGCCGATCATTACGGGCGGCGCATCTCGCTGACGCTGTCGGTCGTCTTCATGTGCTTCGGCTCCCTGATCATCGCGTTGACGCCGACCTACGCCACGATCGGCTTCGCCGCGCCGGTGATCCTGGCGCTCGCCCGCGTCATCGAAGGCTTGAGTCTCGGCGGCGAATACGGCGCCAGCGCCACCTATCTCAGCGAGGTCGCCGACCCCAAGCACCGCGGCTTCTATTCGAGCTTTCAATACGTCACCCTGATCGGCGGCCAGCTCACCGCGATCATCGTGCTGCTGCTTCTGCAAAAAATCTTCCTCACGCCGGAGGAACTGAGAGCCTGGGGCTGGCGCATCCCGTTCGCGATCGGTGCTGCGCTCGCGATCTTTGCTGCAGTGATGCGGCGCAATCTGCACGAGACTGAAGCGTTTGAAGAGGCCAAGAAGGTGGTGAAGCCGACCGGCTCGATCACGAACCTGCTGAAGTATCCGCGCGAGCTTTTGCTCGTGGTCGGCCTGACCGCCGGCGGCACCGCCGCGTTCTACACCTTCACCACTTACATGCAGACCTTCGTCAAGCTTTCGGTGGGGCTGACCGAGGACCAGACCACTTTCGTGATCTTCGGCACGCTGATCTTCGCAACCATCCTACAGCCGATCTATGGCGCCATCTCCGACAAGATCGGCCGCAAACCGCTGCTGATCTCCTTCGGCGTCGCCGGCACGCTCGCAACCGTGCCGCTGCTGATGACGCTGAAGGAGACCAAGTCGCCCTTCATCGCGTTCATCCTGATCTGCGGGGCCTGGCTGTTCGTCGCCGGATACACCTCGATCAACGCCGTAGTGAAGGCCGAGCTGTTCCCGACCAATGTCCGCGCCCTCGGCGTCGGCCTGCCCTATGCGATCACCGTCTCGATGTTCGGCGGCACGGCGCCCGCGATCGCGCTCTATTTCAAGAGCATCGGGCATGAGGAGTGGTTCTACTACTATCTCGCCGGCGTCATCTGCCTGTCACTGATCATCTATTCCACCATGCGCGACACCAAGCACGCCTCCGCGATGCATCGCCACGAGTAGCCGATGGCCGAAGACAACGAGCCGCCCGACAGCAAGCTGACGCGCACCAAGGAGAGATGGGCGCGCGAAGGCCGTTTTTTGACCGGCAAGATCGCGCGACCGGAAGATCAGCGCCTGCCGCCCGGCCAGCATCTGACAAAAGACTGGCCGGTGCTCGATCTCGGCGTCGTGCCGCCGGTTTCGCGCGAGCGCTGGCGGCTCGATGTCTTTGGCGCGGTCGAGAACCCCGTGTTCTGGACCTTTGCCGAGTTCGTCGCCCAGAACCAGGCGCAGTTCACCTCCGACATCCACTGCGTCACCACCTGGTCGCGCTACGACAATGAGTGGGAGGGGCTCGCCACGCGCGAGCTGCTCGCGGCCTGCCGGCCGCGCGAGGACGCGCGCTTCGTCGTGTTGCATTCTCACGACGGCTACACCACCAACCTCGCGCTGGACGACTTTGCCGCCGAGGATGCATTGCTCGCCCATAGCTGGTCCGGTGAGCCATTGTCGGACGAACATGGCGGCCCGGTGCGGCTGGTCGTGCCGCATCTGTATTTCTGGAAAAGCGCCAAATGGGTTCAGTCGATTGAATTCCTGACCGAGGACGCTCCGGGCTTCTGGGAGGTCCGCGGCTATCATAATCGCGGCGATCCCTGGGCAGAGCAGCGCTATTCGGACGATTAGGTTCAAGCAAGGACGGGGGAAAGCCCATGTCGACGGAACGCTTTCAGTTCACGGGCGAAGGCGGCCATCAGCTTTCGGCCACGCTCGAATTGCCGGACGGCGAGCCCGGGGCCTTCGCGCTGTTCGCGCATTGCTTCACCTGCGGCAAGGACACGCTGGCCGCCAAACGCATCTCGGTCGCACTCGCAGCCAAGGGTATCGCGGTGCTGCGCTTCGACTTCACCGGGCTCGGCTCCAGTGAAGGGGATTTCGCCAATTCGACGTTTTCCTCCAACGTGGCCGATCTCGTGCGCGCGGCCGATCATCTGCGTAGCGTCCGCAAGGCGCCGTCAATCCTGATCGGTCACAGCCTCGGCGGCGCCGCGATCCTTGCGGCAGCAGGACAAATCCCGGAAGCCAAGGCGGTTGTGACCATTGCGGCACCATCCGATCCCGCCCACGTCACCGGCCTGTTCAAAGAGCATCTCGACGACATTCGCATGCAAGGTGAGGTCGAAGTCTCGCTTGCGGGACGCCCGTTCCGGATCAAGCGCGAATTCCTCGACGATATCGCCGAGCACGAGCTGATGAAGGACGTCACCGGCCTGCACAAGGCGCTGTTGGTCATGCATTCTCCGCTCGACGATACCGTCGGCATCGACAATGCGACGAAGCTCTTCGTCTCCGCTCGGCATCCCAAGAGCTTCGTCTCGCTCGACCACGCCGATCATCTGCTGAGCAAGCCGGCCGACGCGCTCTACGCAGCCGACGTGATCGCGGCCTGGGCGAGCCGGTACATCGACACGGCGAAGCCTGCGAAGGCGATGGATCTCCCCGAGGCACCGCGCCGGGTCGTGGTGCAGGAGACCCGCAAGAGCAAGTTCAACCAGGTCGTCACCGTCGGACCGCATCAGCTCATCGCGGACGAGCCGGTCGCCGCCGGCGGCGAGGATGCCGGCCCTGGTCCCTACGATCTCCTGCTCGCTGGCCTCGGGGCCTGTACTTCAATGACCATGCGTCTCTATGCCGACCGCAAGTCGCTGCCGCTCGATCGTGTCACCGTCTCGCTGAAGCATTCCAAGATCTATGCAAAAGACTGCGCGGAGTGCGAGACGCGCGATGGCATGCTCGACCAGATCGAGCGCGACATCGCGATGGACGGCGCGCTCGATCCCGAGCAGCGCAAGAAATTGATGGAGATCGCCGACAAGTGCCCGGTGCACCGGACGCTGACCTCGGAAATCCGCATCGTGACCAAGGCTGTGGACTAGCGCGATTGCGCTAGAAGCACGACGCCATCGTCCGCAATGCCGCGGTGATCTCGCTTTCGCGCCAGGCCGCGAAGCCGAGCAACAGACCGTGATCGCGCGGCCTGCCCAGTGCCAAGCCGGACAGGGCACGCGTTTCAACGCCCGCTTCGACCAGCCGCTTGACCGCCGTCTGATCGGCGCGACCGCGCTTGAGGCGCGCAACGAGCTGAATGCCGCCCGGGGGCACTTCGGCAGAGAGCACGTCGCCCAAATGGCCGGCTAGTCCCTCCACGAGGTGATCGCGGCGGGCGTGATAGAGCCGGCGCATCCGGCGCAGATGCGCCAGGAAATGCCCGTCGGCAATGAACTCGGCCAGCGCCTCCTGGATGTGGCTCGCGGCGATCAGTCCGATGTGCCGCTGTACGATCTCGAGAGTACCGACCAGGGCCCGCGGTACGACGAGATAGCCGAGCCGGATGTCCGCGGTCATGACTTTGGAGAACGTGCCGACATAGAACACGCGGCCATGGGCATCGAGTCCTTGCAAGGCCGGCACCGGCCGGCTGTCGTAGTGGAATTCGCCGTCGTAATCGTCCTCCACGATCCAGGTCTTGCCGGGCCTGCTCAGGCCAAGAAATTCCGTGCGGCGCGATAGCGACATCAGGCGACCGGTCGGGTGCTGGTGCGACGGCGTCATGAAGATCAATGTCGGGGTCGCCATCCCCGGAATCCGCTGCATGCCCTGCTCGTCCAATCCTATCCCGGTCACGCGCGCACCGGACGCGCGGAAGGCGGCGGCGGCGCCGGGATAGCCGGGATCCTCGACCCAGACCTCGTCACCGGGCGTGATGAGGGCAGCCGCAATCAAGGTCAGCGCAGCCTGTGCGCTCGGCAGAATCAGGATCTGATCCGCCGTCGCGCGCACGCCCCTGCTGGTCGCGAGATAATGCGCCAGCGCCTCGCGCAGGCGCGTCCGGTTGACCGGTCCGAGCTCGCGCTTCGCCGCGCGCACGGCGCTGCGGCGCAGGCAACGCGCCCAGACCTCGTTTGGAAACTCCCTGAAATCGCCGTGCCCGGGACGCAAGGGTCTTAGTCGCGCCTGATAAGACATCGGCCAGTCGGTCTGCGTGAGGCTCGACGCCCAGGGCGAAAGCCGCGGCTTGCCAGGGCGCATGCGAGATGCGACGGCGCCCGCCTCTGCGACGCGCTCGCCCCCGTCGACCGTGACCATCGGACGGCGGCCGCGCGAGGCTTCGAGATATCCCTCGGCGGCGAGCTGCTCGAACGCATAGCTGACGGTGTTGCGCGAGACGCCGAGATCGCTCGCAAGCCGGCGGCTCGACGGCAGCGTGCGGCCTTTGCCGAGACGGCCCGTCGCGATCAAGCTTCGGAGCTGGCTCGTCAGTTGAGCCACCAGCCCCTCGTCGTCGGACCGGTTCAGGTCGATCAGAGCGGAGATCATGCTTTCCGGAACTGGCACCTTAATCCTTTCCGATCTGGCACTTTTTCAGGCGCCAAGCGGGATGCTATTCGCTGGACTGGACTGCTTCAAGGACCTCCGAGATGAACTCCCTTTCCCCCCGCGCGGCCGTCGGCCTGTTCCTCATCGTCGTGCTGGCCTGGGGCGTGAACTGGTCGGTGACGAAGCAGCTCGTCCAGTTCCTCCCGCCCCTGTGGACGTCGGCAATCCGGAGCTGGATCGCGCTGGCCGGATTGTTCGCGATCCTCGGATTGAGCAACAATCTGGTGATCCCGGAGCGGCGCGACATTCCGGTAATCCTCAGCGTCGCACTGCTGCACATGACGGTGTTCTCGGTGCTGGTTGCGACTGGTGTGCGCTTCCTGCCGGCGAGCAAGGCCATCGTGCTGGGCTACACCACGCCGCTCTGGGTCGCGATCGCCGCGCCGCTGCTCGGGAAGGACACGCTGACCGCGCCAAAGCTGGCCGGCGCCTTGCTCGGGCTGATCGGCCTTGCCGTGATCCTGAATCCGGCATCGATCGACTGGACCAACACCAACGTCGTACTCGGCGCCGGCATGATCATCCTGGCCGCGATTTCATGGGCCGCGAACATCATCTACATCCGCGCGCATCGCTGGATCGCGTCCCCGCTCCAGCTTTTGATCTGGCAGGTGCTCGTGGCGACGATCGTGCTGACGGGATCGGCGGCCGTCACGCACGGCCTGCCGCACGCGGAATGGTCGTGGAGGCTCGTGCTGCTGTTCCTGTATTCCGGCTTGATCGGGACGGCGCTGGCCTATTGGGCGATGTCGATGGTCAACAAGAGCATCTCGGCGCTGACGACGTCACTCGGCACCACCGGGACGCCACTCGTCGGCATCGCCAGCGCTGCAATCCTGCTGGGTGAGCCGATCGACATGAGTCTTGTGATTGCGGCCGCGCTGATCGTTACCGGCATCGGTCTCGCAACGCTCGGCGATCGTCTGCTGCGCGGTCAGGCCACCGCGAGAGGCTGAACGCGCAGCATCCCGCGCAGGCCAGCCGTCGTGCCGAGCAGGATGCCGGCGACGGCGACGAACGACCCCAGCGCGAGCGTCGACACGCCGGTGAGCCCTTGTCCGATCGAACAACCGAACGCCATCACGCCGCCGATGCCCATCAGCGCGGCGCCACCCGCCGATCGCAGCATGTGGCGTGGCGAGGAATAGCCTTCGAGATGGAAACGGCCCGTCGCAAGCGCGGTGACCAGACTGCCGGCGAAGACGCCGGCAACTGTCGTGATGCCGAAGTTCAGCGTCAGGCCGGTCGAGAGCATGGCATATTGCAGGCTGTCCGCGATCGGCGCGACGAAGGTGAGCGATGTCACCGGCACGGGGTTGAAATCATCCGCGCCGAGATAGCCGGTGACGAACCAGCCTCCGGCGACGAGGAGACCGACGATGACGCCGGCCGCAATCTGGCCGGGCGAACGCCGGAACGCTGGGTGCGCGAAAGCAAACAGGATCAGCACAACGACGACGACAGCAGCAGCCATCGCGCGCGAAACCGCTTCAGCCGGACCGAACACGGCCAACAGTGACGGCAGCGAATTCACGTTGACCGTGGTTTGCGAGGCCTGGACCAGCGCGATGCGCGCCGGCGCGATCAGGCCCTTGAGCGTCATCTGCGCGGCCATGGCGAGCACGACCACCACGACGAAGGAGCGGAGATTGCCGCGACCGAGCAGCACCAGCGCGCGCGAACCGCAGCCGTTCGACAGCACCATGCCGTAGCCAAACAGAAGTCCGCCGAGAAACAGCACCGGCACCGAAAAGGACTGTTGCAGGTAGATCGATTTGCCGAGATCTACCATGCCGTTGCCGGCGAGGAATTGGCTCGCTGCGGTCGCGACCGCGATCGCCAGCGCATAGGTTCGTACCAACCGCCCATCCCCGTCCGATAGCCAGCCGCGCATGCTGCTCATCAGGCAGAAGCCGCTGAGCAGGCCGACGGCGCCGTAAACCAGGCCAATGACGAGGCCGGCGAGGATGACGAGCTGGGTGGACGATTCCATCATCAAGGCTTCAGGATCACGCGATCCCGCGACGAGCCGGCAACGGCGACATAGGCCTCCTTCGCGCGTTCGAGCGGATAGACGGCGTTCGCCTTGATGGGGAACGGTTTCAGGTGCCCGCTCGCGAAGCCCTGGCCGAGGTCACGCAGCACAGCGCCCGTCGCGATCGACGACAGGCCGAGCGTGTCGATGCCGACATAGGTGTGTTGCCCGCGGTAGAATTCGAGGATGTTGAACTGCACGATGCGGTCGATCGCGGCGATCAGGATCTGGCGGCCGCGAAGCGCGAGCGATTTGTGCGCCGCCTGGAAATAGGGATCGCCGACCGTGTTGAAGACGATGTCGGCGCCTCTACCGTCGGTCAACTCGCGCACGCGTGGCGCGACGTCGGTCGCGGAAGCGTCGATCACCTCGACGGATGCGTTGGTGTGGCCCTCATAAGGTTCCGCCTTGCGCACCACGCCGATGACACGCGCGCCCTGCCAGGTCGCGATCTGCACCGCAGCTTGCCCGACCTTGCCGTTGACGCCGAACACCAGCACCGTTTCGCCGGGCTTTGGAATGCCGACGCGGCGAAAACCCTCCATCGCGGTGACAAAGGGCACGCCGATGCCGGCGGCCTCCTCCCAGGACACGGTCTTCGGCTTCTCCACCACCGCGTCGGATTCAACGACGAGATGGCTGGCGTGAGTGCCGTCGCGACGAATGCCGAGATCACCGGAGGAGCCGAACACCTCGCGGCCGATCGTACCGGCCGGCCCGTCCATCACTACCCCGGCGTAATCGCGGCCGGGCGTGCGCGGAAACACGGCATAGGGCATCAGCCCGGTCGCGGCCTTGACGTCGGAGGGATTGACGGCAGCGGCCTTGATCTCGATCAGCAGATCATTCGGACCGCGAGCAAGCGTCTCACGCTCGACCGCCGGCGCGATCATAGCCGCGCTTTCGGCCTTGGCATTGAGGCGCACGCAGCGCGCGTCGACGGCTTTGGGAACGGCTGTTGACATGGAAAGACCCGCGATTTCTCGCGGGCCTTGTCGCCCTTGAAGAGACCCAAGTCAACCTGCCTCCCCTCATCCTGAGGAGCCGCGCCAGCGGCGTCTCGAAGGATGAAGGCCCGCATTGCAGCATCCTGGCCTGCATGGTTCGAGACGGCGCTACGCGCCTCCTCACCATGAGGGGTAAGACCTAATCCTTCGGCCGCTTGTCGTAGAGGCGCTTGGCCTTGCCGAGCGAGCGCTCCAGCGTGGCCGGCGCAACCACGCTCACCCTGGAGCTGATGCCGATGGTGTTCTTGATGTGCGTCGAGATCCGACTCGCATGGTCGAGGAGACCCCGGCCGTCCCAACTCTCCGGCCGCGCCTCGGCAATGATGGTCAGCTCGTCCATGCGGCCTTCCCGGGTCAGCTCCAGAATGAAATGTCCGCCGCACCAGTCGGTGGCGAGGAGAACCTCCTCGATCTGGGTCGGGAACAGATTGACCCCGCGCAGGATGATCATGTCGTCGGAACGTCCCGTGACCTTCTCCATCCGCCGCATGCCCGGTCGCGCCGTGCCCGGCAACAGCCGCGTCAGGTCGCGGGTGCGATAGCGGATCACTGGAAAAGCTTCCTTGGTGAGCGAAGTAAAGACCAGTTCGCCCTTCTCCCCGTCGGGCAGCACCGCACCGGTGTCGGGGTCGATCACTTCGGGATAGAAATGATCCTCCCAGATATGCAGTCCGTCCTTGGTCTCGATACATTCCTGCGCAACGCCGGGCCCGATCACCTCGGAAAGACCGTAGATGTCGGTCGCGTCCATGTCGAAGGCGTCTTCGATCTCGCCGCGCATGGCATTGGTCCAGGGCTCCGCGCCGAAGATGCCGACCTTGAGCGAGCACTGGCGCGGATCGAGCTTTTGGCGCTTGAACTCGTCGAGGATCGCAAGCATGTAGCTCGGCGTCACCGTGATGATGTCGGGCCGGAAGTCGTTGATGAGCTGCACCTGTCGTTCTGTCATCCCGCCGGAGATCGGCACCACGGTGCAGCCGAGCTTTTCGGCGCCATAGTGCACCCCTAACCCGCCGGTGAAGAGGCCGTAGCCATAGGCATTGTGGATGATCATGCCGGTGCGGCCACCGGCGGCGCGGATCGAGCGCGCCATCACGTCCGACCATGTGTCGATATCGCGTTGCGTGTAACCCACCACGATCGGTTTGCCCGTCGTGCCGGAGGACGCATGCACGCGCACCAGCTTCTCACGGGGCACGGCAAACATGTTGAAGGGATAATTGTCGCGCAGATCCGTCTTCACCGTGAACGGAAATTTCGCAAGGTCCGAGAGCTCTCGAAAGTCCGACGGATGCACGCCGGCCGCGTCGAAGGCCTTGCGATAATGCGCGACGTTGTCGTAGGCGTGCTTCAGCGACCAGGCCAGCCGCTCCGTCTGCAGCGCCATGATCTCGTCGCGCGATGCGCGCTCTTGCGCATCCAGCTCGGCCTTATAGGTGTTGCCACCTTCCTTGAGCCTCGTCAGAGCCATCCTCGTTTCCCCGTATCATTGCTTTTCGTTATTGATCCTGCGCCGGCAGCCAATTTCCGGGAATGGCCCGCGAATGCCCGCGGAATTCGGCGATGACTGTATCGCCGGCGGTGACGCGCACGTCATAGATGCCGGAGCGGCCGCCGCGCGTAACCTCGCGGGCCTTTGCGATGAGGCGATCGCCGAGCTTGCCCGGCTTGATGAAGGTGATCTGGCCCTGCGCCGCCACGACGCGGTCGTTGTGCGAGTTGCACGCGAAAGCGAAGGCGGAATCGGCCAGCGTGAAGATGAAGCCACCGTGGGCGATGCGCTGGCCGTTGACCATGTCCGGCCGTACAGTCATGGCGAGCGTCGCATAACCTGGTCCGATCTCGACGATCTCCATGCCGAGTCCTTTGGAGGCATCGTCCTCCGCCCACATCGCATTGGCGCAGGCGCGGGCAACATCCTCGGGCGACAAGGCGGCTTTGACGTTCACGCGCTTCTCCCGTCCGATTGTTTGGACACGATGTTCTGCTGCCTGGCTAAAACTGTCAAACGTGGTCGTAATCGACCACGACCCGCTCCGACGATGGCTTGGCCTGACAGGTCAGGACAAAGCCAGCCTTCAGCTCCCAGGGTTCCAGCGAGTAGTTGATGTCCATCGGCGCCTCGCCCTCCACCAGTTTGGCACGGCAGGTCGAGCACATGCCGCCCTTGCAGGCGAAGGGCAGATCGATTCCGGCGCGCAGTGCGGCATCGAGGATCGCCTCGTCCTCGGCGACCGGCACGTCGCGGCGCTTGCCGTCGATGATCAGCGACGCGATCGCTTTCGGCGGCGCGTCCGGCGCAACGATCTTCTTCGGCCGCGGCTTGCCGCCGAACTCCGATACGAAGCGCTCGACGTGGATGCGCTCGTCCGCGATGCCGAGCCCTCGGCAGGTCGCCTCGATGTCCTCGCTCATGCCGGACGGACCGCAGATGAAGACGTGGTCGACGCTTTCCGCTGGTACCAGCGAGCGCAGCAGCACCCTCACCTTGTCGCCGTCGAGCCGGCCGTGCAGGATCGGAATGTCCTGTTCCTCGCCGGAGATGACGTGGAAGATCGAGAGCCGGTCGATGAAGCGATCCTTGAGCTCTTCGAGCGCCTCGAGGAACATGATGTTGTCCGTCGTGCGATTGCCGTAGAACAGGAAGAATTGGCTGCCCGGCTCGCGCGCAAGCGTGCCCTTGACGATCGAAAGGATCGGCGTGATGCCGGAGCCTGCGGCAAAGCCGACATGGATGCGGCTAGCGCCCGTCGGCGGGATCACGCCGAAACGTCCCGTGGGCGTCATCACGTCCAGCGCGTCGCCGCACTTCAAATCGTCCGCTGCCCAGCTCGAAAACGCGCCACCATCAACCTTCTTGACCGCGATGCGTATCTCGCCGTCGTCGGGCCCGGAGCAGATCGAATAGGAGCGGCGCACTTCCTCGCCATCCAGCATGGTGCGGAGTGTGAGGTATTGGCCGGGTGTGAAGGCGTAGTCGGTCGCAAGCTCCGCCGGGATGGCGAATGTCAGCGATATGGCGTCCGACGCCTCGCGGCGGAGGTCGTTGACGGCCAGGCGATGGAAGCGTGGTGCGGCTGCTGACATGATCAATGACACTTGAAATAATCGAAGGGTTCGCGGCAGGCTCTGCAGCGCCAGAGCGCCTTGCAGGAGGTGGAGCCGAATTCGGACAGCAGCTCGGTATCCGCCGAGCTGCATTGCGGGCACACAACGGCTTGCTCGCCGAACAGCGCGCGGCGTGAATTCGAGGCCTGCGGCGGCGCGATGCCGTAGGCGTGAAGCTTCCGGCGGCCCTCTTCACTCATCCAGTCCGTGGTCCAGGCCGGGGACAGCACGGTGCGGACCTTTGGACGATGGAAACCAGCGCGCTCCAGCGCGACCTCGATTTCGAGCGCAATCATATTCATGGCCGGGCAGCCCGAATAGGTCGGGGTGATCGCGATCTCGACGTGATCGCCGTCGACAACGACATCGCGGAGCACGCCGAGATCGGCGATGGTCAAAACCGGAATTTCGGGATCGACCACGCTCGCCGCGGCGTCCCAGGCCCGTTGGCGCAGTTCGTTATGGGGCTCCAGCACCGTCACCATGTCTGCCCCGGGAAAGTGCGCTGTATCGATTGCAGCTCGGAGAGAAGATGGCCGAGATGCTCGCTGTGCCGGCCCACGCGGCCGCCCTGCTGCATCCAGTCGTTCTGCGGCAGCTTGAGCATTGCTTCGCCGATCACATCCGAGAGTGTCGTCAGCCAGCGACCCCGCAAGGTCCCTGGGTCTACGGCGATACCGGCATGGATCAAGGCGCGCTCGCCGTCGTCGACGGCAAACATCTCGCCGGTGAACGCCCAGAGATGATCGATCGCAGCCTGCGCGCGGGCATGGCTCTCGTCGGTGCCGTCGCCGAGCCGGATGATCCACTCCGAGGAATGCCGCAAATGATAGGCGCTCTCCTTCTCCGACTTGGCGGCAATGGCCGCGAGTGTCGTATCGCGCGAGGTCATCATGGCGCGCCAGTAGAGATCGGCGAAGGCGGAATAGAAGAACTGCCGCACCAGCGTCTGGGCAAAGTCGCCGTTCGGCTGCTCGAGGAGCAGCAGATTGCGATACTGCCTGACATCGCGAAGGTAGGCGAACTTGTCTTCGTCGTTGTCCTTGCCTTCGGCTTTGGCTGCGTAGGTGTAGAGCTCGCGGGCCTGGCCGATCAGGTCGAGCGCGATGTTGGAGAGCGCCATGTCCTCTTCCAGCATCGGCGCGTGCCCGCACCATTCCGACAGCCGGTGGCCGAGGATCAGCGCATCATCGGCGCGGCGCAGCGCGTACAGCACCAGCGGTGTTTCGGAGACCTGGATGTTGGCGACGGGCATCTGTCCTATCCACTTGTTCCAACCTCATCCTGAGGAGGCGCGAAGCGCCGTCTCGAAGGATGGGCCGCGGGTCACGGGCCTTCATGGTTCGAGACGCCGCTTCGCGGCTCCTCACCATGAGGAGAAAGAGCTACATGTGTCCTACTTCCTCAGGCACTTCATAGAACGTCGGATGACGGTAGATCTTCGATTCCGCCGGCTCGAACATCATGCCCTTCTCGGCGGGATCGCTCGCAGTGATCTCGGTGGATGGCACGACCCATATCGACAGGCCCTCGCCGCGGCGGGTGTAGATGTCGCGGGCGGCCTGCAGGGCCATGGTGGCGTCGCTCGCATGCAGCGATCCGACATGCTTGTGCGCGAGCCCGTTGCGGCTGCGAATGAAGACTTCCCACAGCGGCGTGTTCGGCGTGGCCATCGTGATCTCCCTACTCTGCCGCTTGTGCAGTTCGACGCTGCGCGCGCTTTGCGGCGTAGCTAGCTGCCGCCTCGCGGACCCAGGCGCCCTCGTCGTGCGCCTTACGGCGCGCAGCCATCCGGTCACGGTTGCAGGGGCCGTTGCCGGCGAGCACCTGCTTGAATTCGGTCCAGTCGATCTCGCTGTAGCGCCAGCGCCCGTCGGCATCCTGAATCATGCCGGGATCGGGAATGGCGAGGCCGAGATATTGCGCCTGCGGCACGGTGGCATCGACGAATTTCTGGCGCAGCTCGTCATTGGAGAAGCGCTTGATCTTCCATTTCGTCGAGGTGTCGCTGTGCTGGCTGGTGGCATCGGGCGGGCCGAACATCATCAGCACCGGCCACCACCACCTGTTCAAGGCATCCTGCGCCATCGCCTTCTGCTCGTCCGAGCCGCGGCACAGCGTCAGCATGATCTCGTAGCCCTGGCGCTGATGGAACGACTCCTCCTTGCAGACGCGGATCATCGCGCGCGCATAGGGACCGTAAGAGCAGCGACACAGCGGGATCTGGTTCATGATCGCGGCGCCGTCGACCAACCACCCGATGGTGCCGATGTCGGCCCAGGTCAGCGTCGGATAGTTGAAGATCGAGGAATATTTGGCTTTGCCCGCGAGCATGGCGTCTACCAGCTCTTCGCGCGACGTGCCGAGCGTCTCGGCCGCAGCATAGAGATAAAGCCCGTGGCCGCACTCGTCCTGCACCTTGGCGAGCAGCGCGGCCTTGCGACGCAAGGACGGCGCGCGCGTGATCCAGTTGCCTTCGGGCAGCATGCCGACGATTTCGGAATGAGCGTGCTGGGAGATCTGGCGCGTCAGCGTCTTGCGATAGGCCGCCGGCATCCAGTCGTTCGGCTCGATGCGCTCCTCGGCATCGATGCGCGTCTGGAACTGCGCAGCCTTGGCCGCATCCTCGAGGCCGCGATCATCGGTCTCGGCCGTGTTCAGCGCCTGGGTATACATGCGCATCCTCCCGTTTTATTGAGAGGCAATATATAACAAGAATTATCTCATGCAAGATATTTCTGTAACATAACGATCAAGCCTCAAATCTTCGTTCCAGCAGTTTTCGCGCCGGCGGCAATGGCCCCTTTTCATTGGTTCCATGACCATCAAGCCATTGTTCCGATGGGGCAAGCAGCGCGCGATAGATGTCGCCGCACAGCGCGCGGGCAGCCCTGCCCGGCCAGTCCGCCGGAAGCAGGCTTTCGGGCAGGAGCGGATCGCGCAGCACGACCCGGCGGTAATGGTGGATCAGGAGGATGCGCGCCGTGAAGGCGTCGGTCTCGGACAAGCCCGTGCCGCGCGCGATCGCGGCGCGCAGCGGCTCGAACGTCTTCATGAACTTGAGATAGGCGTCCGCGGTGCGATCCAGCGGCCAGCTCGCACTGAGTAGCCGGCGACCACTGTCATCCTCGGCCGAGACTTCCAGACGGATGGCGCCCGCGGCCTCATCCGGCACTGCCACACCTGACGGGGCGACCCACACGCCCGGCAGCGGACTGCCGAAGCCGGCATTGCGGAGCGCCTCGCGCGAGGCATCCCGATCCTCGCCATTGCCGATCAGAAGCAGCTCGAAGCGCCCGGTCCAGTCGGATGGCGGCGGATCGTAGATATGGCGTGTCGCAGCCCCGAAGATCTGGCGGCCCTTGTCAGCCAAGCGGTAGAAGCTATTGCGGCCGACCTTTTCGCGCGTCAGCCAGCCATCGGCGGCAAGCCGCGACATCGCGGTACGCACCACGCCGCTGTCGATGTCCAGGCTCTCGAAGAATTCCAGCAGCGTGCCGAGCCATACCGAGCCGCCACGCGGCACGATGGCATCGCCGAACACGGTGATGACGATAGAGCCGGTGCGCGACGGCTCGCGCTTGAGCTGCTCGATGATGCGGGACAACGGATGCGCCATGCGCGAGGCATAGCGCGTTTGGTGCGGGCGCGACAATGGACCGGTGCGACGGCCTTCTCCCTCGCCCCGTTCTTACGGGGAGAGGCAAAGAACTACCGATGCGGATCGGGATAGACCACGCTGCGCCAGCCGCTGCGGTCGAAGGGACGCCAGCTGCCCTCCCTCTGCGCAAGGCGATCAGCCACCGCGAAGACAGCGGCGGGATGATGGCCCATGCCGCAATGGCTGCTCTCGATCTCGATGCTCTCGGTCTGCGCGCCCGTCTTCTCCATGCAGCCCTGCCAGGCGCAGACGCCGTCGGTGCGGCTGAAGATCGCCGTGGTCGGCACCGGCGGCGGAACGGCGAGATCGCCGCCGAACTGCGGATCGACCTCGTCGGACTTCCGTCCGCTCGCCCATTCATAGACGCGCCAGGCATTGGTCGAATGCGGATCGCCGGCAAAGGGGCTGCCGAGCGTGATCACCTGGCGTACGCGGTCGGGCATCATCTTGGCGAGCTGGCGCGCATAGAGACCGCCGAGGCTCCAGCCGACCAGGCTGATCTTGCGGCCATGCCTGTCGCTCAGCTCCTGAACCAGATCCACCATCGCGTGCTGCACGCCCTCGCGCAGGCCGTAATTGCGGCCCTGGCGCCAGCCGCTCACCGCATAGCCCTTGCCCGACAGAAACGTGCGCAACGCGCGCGTGGACCCGTCGGAGGCCACGAGGCCCGGTAGCACCAGCACCGGATGGCCATCGCCGCGCGGCGCAAGGCTCAGCAGCGGCAGCGCGCCGAGGAATGCGCCGAACTCGTGGATCGCTCGCCCTTCCAGGAACATCAGGGTACGAGACGGCGGGCTCAGCGTCTGGGCGGTAGCGGTCATCAATGGTCCCTCGGAAGAAATGCTGAAAAGATCACCGGCTGCGAGGCCGGCAAATGGGTATGAATTCCAACACGCCAGCTTTTCGAACGTTCCGCAGCGCACCATGAATCAGCTAGGCAGCGGGTTCCCGACATTCAAGCGGGTGAAACCCGGGGCCACAATAGGCCTGCGCGTTAATGCTGGCGTCCGTGACGCAAAAGTCACAACAATCGAAGCAGGAATTCTACGGAGTAAAGCCCAAGGCCCGCGAGCCCGCCGATCAGCGAGCCGTTGAAGCGGATGTATTGCAGGTCGCGGCCAATGTTGATTTCGATCAGCGAAATCAGCTGCGCCATGTCCCACGATTTCACCTGGTCGGAGATGAAGGTCGAAACGCCGCTCTTCTGGTCCGCGACGAAACTGCGCAGCACCGCGACCAGACCCTTGTTGATCTCGCCGCGAAGCTCGGCATCGCCGGCGAGCGCTTCGCCCGCCGCGACACACATGCCGGCGAGATGATGCTGCAGCACCTGCGTCTCGCCGCTTGCACTACGCTCGATGAAGGACCGCGTGTTGGCCCAGACGGTGCGGGCGAGATCGGCGAGCTCGGGACGCGCGAGCAGATCGCGCTTCAAACCGTCGATGCGGTCGATATAGGCCTGGTCGGTGCCAAGCCGATCGACGAAGCTCAGCACCATGCGGTCGAACTCGCCGCGGAACGGATGTTTGGGATCGCTGCGCACTTCATTGAAGAACGCGGTGGCGGAGGCCACGATCTTGTTCACCAGAAATTTGTCGGCCCGGTAGAGCCTGAGCAGGGTCGGCAATTCCGCGCGCACCTTCTCGCGGATCATCGCCATCGTCTCGGTCTGGTTCAGCGTCTCGTGCATCACGCGCAGGAGATCGTCGAACAGGATTTGGTGGCGTCCCTCGGCAACGAAGCCGCGCAACGTGCCGGCCGCGAGCGGCGCGAGGTCGATCGCCTGGAGCTGCGATGACATGCGGCGAAGGATGAAGGTCATCAGGCCCGAGCTTTCCGTCGCAGAAACCGCCTCCGGCAGCAGGCGCAGCGCAAAGCGCGCGAGGTCATCGCTACGCTTGCGATCGCGCAGCCAGTCGGCGACGAAGGAGCCGAAATCGATCTCGTTCAGCTTGGCCTCAACGGGAGCAGCCTCGAGGAAATGCACCTGGATGAATTCGCCGAGCTTGTCGGCGATGCGGGCCTGATTGCTCTGGATGATCGCGGTGTGCGGGATCGGCAGGCCCAGCGGCCGCTTGAACAGCGCGACGACGGCATACCAATCGGCGAGCCCGCCGATGGTGGCGGCTTCGGCGAAGGCTGCGATGAATCCGAACACGGGATGCACGGGCAGCAGCCATTTCGCGATGACGAACAGGACAAGCGTCGAGCCCAGCACCAGCGTCGCCAGCGCTTTCACGCGGCGCAATTCGGCCGCGCGTTCTGCGTCGCCGGGGGAATCGAAGGAGAAGGTGGCGGGTGGAGTCATGATTCACCAAGGTTACGTCATTCCGGGACGGTCCGCAGGACCGGACCCGGAATCTCGAGATTCCGGGTTCGCCCTTTGGGCGCCCCGGAATGACGACCGATGATGACGCGGCGCAAAAAACAAGGCCCGCCGAAGCGGGCCTCAAATTCAGTTTTTCGTCTCAGGCAGATCAGGCGGTCTTGTTGTAGACCTTGGCGAAATTGTCCTGAGCGGACTTCGCACCGTTGGCGGCGAGCTTGCCGAAATAGTCGGTGGTCGCCTTGGCGCGCGAGACGAACGCTTCGCCGCGGGCGCGGAGCAGGCCGGACTGGATCTCGATAGCTTCGCTGAACGACTTGGCGGACGCGAGCTTGTCGATGCCCGCGAAGAACGCGTCGGCGTCCTCGTAGATCGCCTGCTGGATGTTGCGGCTGATCTTGCCGGCTTCGGTGACGGACTCGGTCACCGCGTTTTCGACGGCGGCAGTCACGCGCTCGGAGCCCGCGAACACCTCGGCAGCACGGTCTTTGGCGGTATTGGCGGACTTCTTGACGAACTCGCGGGCGGCCTCGGGAACTTCCAGGTTCTGGATGTTCTTGAACGCGTCCTTGAAGCCTTCGAAAGCGGTGTTGGTTTCGGTGGTCATTGGGGTCTCTCCATCCTCATTGGTTGAGCTATGGGCTCACCCCGTCCGTTTTGGCCCGGGGCACGGCTTATATGGCATAGTTAATTGTGCGATGCAATATCCATATTGCACTGCGATATCACGAAACTGTGAACGGCCTTAATGAGAGGCAGTCTGGCGCCTCCCTGACCATCCAGGTTCCCAGACACCCGCTGAGAGGTTCTCAGTGCTGGACGGCACCGGGCAGCCCATAGGCCTCCATCTGGGCCTGGACCTGCGCGATGTTGTGCCCGAGCACGACGATATCGTGGGTCTTGCCATCGACGTCCCGGACGTGATCGCGCAGCAGAGCCTCGGCCTTGAAGCCGAGGCTCTCGAACAGCGTGATCGCCGCCTGCTGATCGACCGTCATTTGGACCGAGAGCTTCTCGAGGCCGGCGCCGAGCGCGAGTGCGAACGTCTCCTGAGACAGCGTCCGTCCCACCCCCTTCCCGCGCACGTCGAGCGAAACCACCATCCGGATCTCGCCGACATGGGGCGACCAGGAGTGCGGATCGCGCACCAGCGTGCCGCAGCCGACGACCGTGCCGCCCCTGACCGCGAGCAGGCTCGTGATAGCGCCGCGCTCGATCTCCTTGACCCATGCGGAGAGCACCTTCGGCTCACTGATGTTGCGCGGCAGGAACAAAAGGTCGTGGGTCGGCAGGCCCTTGCCGAAGGCGAGCACCGCGGCTTCGTCCGCGGGCGACATCAGGCGGATCTCGATATCGCCGGCGTCCGTCTTGACGTGACGCGGATAGGAACGCTGCTCACTCATGTCGATCTCTTCCCCAGCCAGGAATCCAGTTTCGGCCATAGCCGCTTCACCGCATTGGCGCCGGCGACGAGCGAGACGTGACCGCCCTTCAGCATCACCTCCTCTTTGTCCTCGGACCCGATCTTGGCGATCAGGTGCTTTGCTGCCTCATACGGCACGATGTGGTCATGCTCGGCGACCGCATGCAGGAACGGCACCTTGATGTCCTCGAGCTTCGCCGCACGGCCGCCGACCGACATGGTGTCGTTGAACAGCTTGTTGTCCCACATCAGGTCCTTGGTGATGGTGCGGAAATATTCGCCGGCCAGCGGCAGCGTGTCGGTCGCCCAGCGGTCGAACATCCGGTAGGATTTGACGAACTCGTCGTTCCAGATGTTTTCCCAGAGCTGGATCTGGCTGACGGTACGCGAGGCTGGGCGCAGCATCTCGAACGACGACAGGATCATCTCGGGCGGCACGTTGCCGACGCTGTCGACGAGGCGATCGACATCGAAATAGCGACGGTCGGAGAAGTTCGAGAACAGTTTCATCTCGCGAAAGTCGATCGGCGTGGTGAAACAGATCAAATTCTTCATCGGCCCGTCCCTGTGGATCGAGCCGTAGAGCAGCGACAGCACGCCGCCGAAGCAATAACCGATGACGGAGACGTCCTGTTCGCCGGAATCCTGCTGCACGCGGCGGATGCAGTCCGGGATGAAGTCGAGGACATAGTCCTCCATGCGGAGGCTCTTCTCCTCCGGCCGTGGCGCGCTCCAGTCGAGCATGTAGACGTCGTAGCCGCGCTTCAACAGGAACTCGATGAAACTCTGGCCGGGCACGAGGTCGAGAATGTAACCGCGATTGGTGGTCGCCATCACGATCAAGATCGGAATTCGATAGATCTCATCGGACATCGGCCGATAATGGTAGAGGCTCATCGTGCCGCGCGAATGCAGCACGTCCTTCGGAGTCGAGCCGAGCGTGGGACCGGACGTCGAGAAATATTCGACGCCCTTGATGCTGCGCTGGATGGCGCGTTGCACCTCGGACTGGATGCGCTCCGGGATTCCTGCGAAGTCTAATCCGGCGGGTGCATTCATGTCTGCTCTCCGCCTTCAGATGGCGGGCGCTTGGTGCGCGGCGGGCGCATTGCGGTGTCGGAGCCCTGAGAAATGCCGGAACTTGCCGCCATCTGGCTCAGCATCGACTTGATCTCACCGATCTGTCCTTCGATGGACTGCAGCCGTTCCGCAAGGCCGGTGACCTGGTCCCGGCTCGGCAGATTCATGGAGACCAGATATTTCTCCATGAGATCGCCGAGCTGCTTCTGAGCACCTGCAGCAACGCCGCCGGCTCGGTTCACGGCTTGCGAAAACTCGGGCGACGACATGGCCTGATTGGCGAAGGAGTTGAACCCCTTCTCCATCTCGCCAATCATCTTCTGCCACATGGCAACGGGGTCATTGCTCTTATCGGTCATCGGCGTCCTCCTGAGATCGAGAGCTTCGATGCCCTTCCTTTTTCGCCATACCACACCGTTGCGCGGTGCCGGTCAACCGGCAAGCAGCGGGTCCGGTGTCGCGGACGCGGCTTCATCGCGAGGAGAAACCGTGCGATACAGCACTGATCAAAAGCCGAGGGAACGCACCCGTGAACGCCTATCAGCCGCCGCAAACCGTCCACGCCAACGGCATCGACATCTGTTACGAGACTTTCGGCAACGACAGTGCCGAGCCGCTGCTGCTGATCATGGGGTTAGGCGCCCAGATGATCCACTGGGACGATGCGTTCTGCGAGCAGCTCGCCGCGCGCGGCTTTCGCGTCATCCGGTTCGATAATCGCGACATCGGCAAGTCAAGCCATCTCGCAGGCGGCAAGCGTCTGACGCCGCTCGAGCTGTTGAAGCTCCGCTTCCTCAGGATTCCCGTTGCGGCCACCTACAAGCTGATCGACATGGCGAAAGACACGGTCGGGCTGATGGACGCACTCGGCATCAAGTCGGCGCATCTGGTCGGGGCGTCCATGGGCGGCATGATTGCGCAAGAAGTGACGTTGTCGTTTCCCGAGCGCGTGCGCTCACTGACATCGATCATGTCGACGACCGGCAATCCGCGCGTGCCGCCCCCGACACGTGAGGCCGCCGCGATGCTGATGGCGCCGCCGCCGCGCAGCAAGGAGGAGTTTATCGCCCGTTACGGCCAAACCTGGAACGTGTTGCGGGCCGGGTCCTTTCCGGAGGAAGAGGCGCTCGATCCCGGTCGTGCCGAGCGCGTGTTCGCGCGGGGGCTCAATCCGGCCGGCGTCGGCCGGCAACTCCGCGCCGTGCTCGCCTCCGGCAGCCGCAAGGAGCGGCTGCACGGCGTCAAGACGCCGACGCTCGTGATCCACGGCACCGTCGATCCGCTGGTCCGCCCCGAGGGCGGCAGGGACACGGCAGAGTCAATTCCGGGCGCCAAGCTGCTGATGATCGACGGCATGGGCCACGCGCTGCCGATGCGGTTCTGGCCGGAGATCATCGGCGCCATCGCCAAGCACGCGCATGGCGCAGCGGCGCAGGCGGCGTAGATTGATCGGCACAGAAGGTCTCCTCGCGGTGACCATGTGAGCTGCCGGTTACTCTCTTAACGCGTGCCGGAACGAAAGCTATACAGGCGTCCTTCAATCGCCGAGAACCTCACTCGCCAACAAAGAGGCTGCGGCCTCTCGGAGTTCACATGCATCTCATCGTCCGGTCAGCCGCAATCGTCGCCGCTTCAGTCCTCACGCTGTCCCTCGCCGGTGGCGTCGCGATGGCGGGTAGCGCGCAAGAAGAAGCCAATCGCAAAACTGTGCTTGCGTTCTACGAGAAGGGGCTCAACCAAAAGGACGCCGATGCAGCCCTCGCCCATGTCGGCGACCGCTACGTCCAGCACAACCCAAACGCGGCAGATGGTCCGGACGGCTTCCGAAAATTCATCGGCTTCCTCCGGGAGAAATTCCCGAACTCGCACAGCGAGATCAAGCGCAGCTTCGTGGATGGCGACTACGTGATCCTGCACGTTCACGCGGTTCGCGAGCCCGGCAGCAGGGGCAACGCGATCGTCGACATCTTCAAGCTGGAGAACGGCAAGGTCGTCGAACACTGGGACGTCGTTCAACCGATCCCGGAAAATCCGGCGAACAACAACACGATGTTCTAGCTCGGAGCCGTAGCCCGGATGGAGCGCAGCGCAATCCGGGTTCTTGCGTGGATCGACCGTCCCGGATTTCGCTGCGCTCATCCGGGTTACAAATAGCCGCCTAGCTCTTCCTGGCCATCCAGATCACGTGACGTGCGCCACCGCCTCTTCCGGTAGCGCGGATATTGACTTCGTTGACCTCGAAGCCGGCGCTGCCGAGCCGCTTGGTGAAGGCCGGGTTGGGCCCCGAGGACCAGACCGCGAGCACGCCTCCCGGCCGCAGCGCCGTCTTCGCTGCCTTCAATCCGCTCGCATTGTAGAGCGCATCATTGCCCTTCCGGGTCAGCCCTTCTGGCCCGTTGTCGACGTCGAGGAGGATGGCATCGAATGCCGACCGCTGCGCCCGGATGATTTCGCCAACGTCGGTTTCCCGTATGCTCACCCTGACATCATCGAGACTGTCGCCGAACACCTGCGCCATCGGGCCCCGCGCCCAGGCGACCACCGCCGGCACGAGCTCGGAGACCACAATCTTCGCCTTGCTTCCGAGCACGGTCAGGGCCGCACGCAACGTAAAGCCCATGCCCAGGCCGCCGATGAGGACGACGGGTTTTGCGACCGTCTCGATCTGCTTCGCCGCGAGTGTGGCGAGCGCGGCCTCCGAGCCTGACAGGCGGTTGTTCATCAGCTCGTTGGTGCCGAGCTTGATGGAAAACTCCTTGCCTCGCCGCATCAGGCGAAGCTCTTCATCGGAGCCGGGGATCTTGGCGGTGTCGATCTTTTCCCAGGGAATCATGCGGAAGCTTTAGCACGATTTCCTTCGTAGCTTCGTAGCCCGGATGGAGCGAAGCGCAATCCGGGAAGCGCGCGCGTGAGGAAAAATCGCCCCGGATTTCGCTGCGCTCCGTCCGGGCTACGAACCGGCCTACCCTCCCGCCCACACGTCCAGCACATACCGGTTCTTCGCGCCCATCTCCTCGATCCAGCGCGCGGCCGTGGCGGCATCGCTGCCGCTCTTCTCGCGATGGATCGCGACCAACGCCGCCTTCACGTCGGGCTCCATCTTGCTGCCGTCGCCACAGACATAGACCATCGCGCCCTGCTCGATTAGCGGCCAGACCTTGTCTTTCTGCGCGGCGAGGACGTGCTGCACATAGGTCTTCGGTCCTTCCGCACGCGAGAACGCGGTGAACAGCTCGGTGATGCCGCTTGCTGCTAACGCCTTCAACTCGTTCGCGTAGAGAAAATCCTGATCGGGATGCCGGCAGCCGAAAAACAGCATGGCCGGGCCGAGCGCGGCGCCCTTGGCCTTGCGCTCGGCGCGCTCCTGGAGGAAGCCGCGGAACGGCGCCAATCCCGTGCCCGGGCCGATCATGACAATCGGCACGGACGGATCGTCCGGGAGCCGGAAGCCGGCCTTGGTCTCACGCACGGTTGCATGGATCACGTCGCCCGCGCGTCGATTGGCGAGGTAGTTCGAGCAGATACCCTTGTAGGTGCCGCGGCCGGAGGCGGCCGGTCCTTCAACCACGCCGACCGTGACGCTGCAACGAACTGGGTCGACCGACGGCGAGGACGAGATCGAATAATAACGCGGCGCCAGTAGTGAGAGCATTTCCAGATAGACGTGGAACGGCAATTCGCAGGCCGGATATTCGAGCAGCAGATCGAACACCGATTTTCGCCTGGCCAGAATCTCGCCGCGATAGTGCTCGAGTGGCTCAGCCTCATCGCCGACAAAGCCCAGCAGCTTCGGCTTGGTCACCGGGCAGCGGGTGTGTTCGGCCATGATCTTGATCTGGTTCCGCGTCGCCACTTGCTGGAGCTCGACGAACTCGCTGAGCAGACGGCCGACCGACACGGCATCGCCGACCGGCAATTGCGCGCGGCGGCCTTCGGCGACCTGAAGCCTGATCTGGTCGGCCGGCAGGAAGCCGAAGCGACGGGCAACCGAATCCACCAGCGTCGGGTCGTTGCGCGGAACCACGCTCAGATGATCGCCGACACGGTAGTTGATGTTGGATGGCAGCTGCACCTCGATGTGGCGCGTCGAACGCTCTGACGGATTGGAACCGGCCTTGTTCTGAAGCTCGTCATTGCCCAGCACCTTCATGGCCACCGCGCCGCCCTGGGCGACGATGGTGTTGACGGCGGTCACCGCGACCGGCTCGATCGCGTAGAGCGGATCGTCCTCCGCGGTCCGGGTGAAATTCCAGTCGATGCCGAATTCCTTGGTCGCGACCTGGGCGGCCGCCGGGAACCATTTCTGGAACTGGCCGTCGAGATCGCTGCGCGCATCGCCCTCGCCGCGCGGATAGACCGCGCGCGCACCATGCGCCGACAATTGCTCGTCGATGAAGCGCGGCACCGACTGATAGGTCGCGGCCCAGTCGCTGTTGCCGCAGCCGAACACGGCGTATCGCACATTGGCAAACGCATCCTTCGGCAGCTCGTCGCCGAGCCATTTGACGAATTGCGTCGCATTGTCTGGCGGCGCGCCGTTATAGGAGGCGCAGATGATCAGCACGCCACCTTCCCGCGGCAGCTTGCCCACGTAATCGTCGAGCGGCCCCAGATGCACGGCAAAGCCGTTGATCTCGGCCAGGTCGGCCATCCGCGTCGCCAGCTCCTCGGCGGTCCCAAGATTGGAGCCGTAGAGTACCAGCATCGGCGTGTTGTGGCCGGGCCGCGCGGTGGGCTGGCGCGGTGCCTTCGGTGCCGACGACACCGCCACAGGTCCGCCATAGGCACCGCGCTCGCGATCGGCGCGCGGACGGACCTTGATCTTGAAGCCTTCCGGCTTCATCGTCAGCGTTTCCTTCAGATGCATCTGGTAGCGCTGGTGGTCGATCAGCTTGAAACGCTGGAGGATCATGCCGAGCGCGAGCGCGGCCTCGTGCATGGCGAAGCCGCGGCCGATGCAGGCGCGCTGGCCATTGCCGAACGGCTTCCAGGCATTGATCGGCCGCTTGGCTTCCGCCTCCCGGCTGAAATTCTCCGGATCGAACGCGTCGGGGTTCGGACCCCAGACCGAGGGATCGCGATGCAGAGCGGTCACCAGGATGGTGGTGAACGTGCCTTTCCGGAGCTTGTACTTCCCGCCGCCGATGGTCTCGTCGTTCAGCGGCGAGATGCCATAGGCCGGCGCCGGCGGCCACAGCCGCAGCGCCTCCTTCAATATCTGGGTGATGTAGGTCAGCTGCGTCACCTGCTGATAAGTCGGCTTCGCGTTGGCGTCGGGACCGAAGACGCGATCGACCTCGTCATAGGCTTTCTTGAGAATGTCGGGGTGCTTGAGCAGCGCATACAGCGTGCAGGACAACAGGCCGCTGGTGGTCTCGTGGCCCGCGATCAGGAACGTGTTGATCTGATAGCGGATGTTGACGTCGTCGAGCTGCTCGCCGGTCGAGCGATCGACCCCGGTCATCATCGCCGCAAGCATATCCTTCTTATCGTCGGTCGCCTCGCCTCCCTTGCGGCGCTCCGCAATGATCTCGTCGACCATCTTGTTCATGAAGTCGACGTCTTCGGCCATGGTCTTGCGCCGCTTCTGCATCCAGAGCTGCTCGAACGGCAGGCCGCGCGTCATCATGATGGTTTCGAGCGAGCGCACCAGCGACTCGACGAAGGGATGGTAGTCGCGCCGGTAGAACGAATTGAAGCGGTAGTCGAAGCCGCACAGGCCGATCGTATCCAGCGTCAGCGCCGTCATGTCATGGACGACGTCGATCTCGTCGTCGGCATTGAGCCGTTCCCACTTGCCCACGAGCTGCTCGGCGATGTCGACCATGCTCGGGTGATAGGATTGCATGGCGCGGTTGCCGAAGGGCTGGAGCAGGATGTTGTGCGCCTTGCTCCAGTTCGGCTCCTTGGTGTCGGCGGTGAACAGGCCGTCGCCGCCGACCGCGCGCACCCGCCGCAATGCACCGCGCACTGTCTTGTCGAAGCGCTTCTCGTCCGAGAGCTCGTCGACGAGATCGTGGCCGGAGACGACCACGATCGGCGAGCCCATCATGTCGAGCCAGAAGATCGGCCCCAGCTCCTTGGCAAGCCGGGTCAGATGCTGCACCGGCGCGGCCGAATCCAGTGACAGCATGTTGCCGACCACCGGCTTGGTCGGCGGCTGCGGGATCGGGTCCAGACGGTTCTTGGATGACATCGAAATGTAGTCCCCCTGCTTCAATGTCGTCATTGCGGGCGAAGCGAAGCAATCCAGAAATATTCCGCGGAGGCAGCCTGGATTGCTTCGTCGTTTCGCTTCTCGCAATGACGAGTTCGCGATGACCAGCTAGCCGAACCGCCTTCTACGCCATTGGATCAGCTTGGCGCTGACTTCCTCCGGCTTCTCCTGCTGCGTCCAATGGCCGCTGTCCTTCACCAGATATTTTTCCAGATCGGGGATCAGCTTGTCCATGCCATCGGCAGAAGACGGCGGCAACACCGCGTCGTTCTCGGCCATGATCATCAGCGACGGCACGCGCACCGTATGATCGAGCCCTTCGGCGCGCGTCCAGTTGCGGGACATATTGCGGTACCAGTTGATGCCGCCGGTGAAGCCTGTCCTGGTGAAATTGTCGACGAACACCTTTTTCTCTTCCGGCGACAGGATCGGCGTGCGCGGATCGTGCTTCGCATCGTAGCCTGCGATCATCTGCGGGAATGCCAGGTTCAGTCGCGGCGAAGCACCGACACCCGCGACGACTTCCTCCGCCGGAGCATCTGCCGGGCGCGGTACGGGCTTGCGCATGAAGGCATCGAAGGTCTGCTCGACGCGGCTGCCAAAGATCCTGTCAGGCTCACGCGCCGGGTCCTGGAACTGCACGATATACATCCTTTCGCCGAAGCGCGCGCGCAGGAGCTCGATCGGATCAGCCCAGGCGCGGTTGGTATGAGGCGTATTGATGCCGACCACGCCGGCGACCCGGTCGATGTGCCGGAGCGGCATCTGCCAGACGATGAAGCCACCCCAGTCATGGCCGACGAAGATCGCCTTGTCGATCTGAAGATGGTCGAGCAACCCGATCAGATCGCCGGTCAGGTGCTCGATGTCGTAGTCCTCGACCGGCTCTGGCCGGTCGGTCGCGCCGTAGCCGCGCTGGTCCGGCGCGATCACGCGGATGCCGGCCTCGCTCAGCGCCTTGATCTGGTGGCGCCAGGAAAATGCGAGTTCGGGCCAGCCATGGCACAGCACGATCGGCGGCTTGTCTGTGACCGGGCCCGCCTCGTAATAGCCCATGCGGATTCCGTTCGTCTGCACGAACTTGAGCGGTGGCATTTCAATCATCGGAACATTCCTACTCGGCGGCGCCCTTGATGTCCGCCGCGGGCAAGGCATAGGCAGCCTCCAGCGCGGCAAACTCCTCCGGCAGCATGTCGCACATCACCTGCACGTGCGGAATGATGTTGGCGCCGACGATGAAGCCGAAATCGAGCTGGTCGCGATAGCTCTGCACGGTGATGTTGAGCGCCTGCCCGTGCGTCGAGATCGACACCGGAAAGATGTGCAACAGCTCCGCGCCCGCGGCGTAGAGCGTCTGCCGCGGCCCCGGCACGTTGGACACCGTGATGTTCGCAGCCGGCGGCAGCACATTCGACAAATCGGAGCGGCTGTAGAGCAGCGCCATGATCTGAACGATGATCGGCGCACCCAGCATCGAGATGTTGGAGACCTGTGGCATCAGTGCCCGCAGCGGATGCGACATCTCCTTGGACTTGGTCGATTGCGCGATGATAGCTTCCAGGCGTGCCTTGGGATCGTCGATGTTGGTCGCGATCGAGCAGATCATGCCGAACACCTGGTTGTTGGCCTCGGTGTTGCCCTCCTCGCGCAGCGAGATCGGCACGGCAGCGGTCAAGGACTTCGCCGGCAGCGTTCCGTGTTGCTGCAGGTAGCGCCGGACCACGCCGGAGGCGAGGGCCAGCACGACATCGTTGAGCTTGCCGCCGGCCTGCTTGGCCAGCGCCTTGGATCGCGACAGCGAGATCGAGACGCCGGCGAAGCTGCGCTCGGACGAGATCGATTTGTTGAGCATGGTCGGTGGCGACACCATGCTGGCGAGGCTCTCGCGCGATTTTGGATCGGATATCTTGCCGAGCACGTCCGAGACGCTCTTGACCATGGTCGGGATGTTGCCGGCGAAGCGTACCGCACTCTCGATCTGGTACATCGCATTGTCGAACAGGATTGAACCGATGTCACTCTTGCCGGTGCGCGGCAGTTGCAGGTTCTTCGCGGCCGCAGATGCATCGAGCGGCTGGGTGAAGAGCTGCTGGTAGGAATCGACCAGGTTCGCCGCGATGTCGCGCGGCTCTTGCCCGGGCTTCGCTCCCGCGGTCGGCGGATCGACCTTCCGCGGGATCGGCGAGATATCGTAGATCATGTTGGTCAGCGCCGCACCGGCGCCGCCGTCGATGGCAGCATGATGCATCTTCGAATAAAGTCCGACCTCGTTGTCCTTCATGCCCTCGAACACGTAGAACTCCCAGAGCGGGCGGGCGCGGTTCAAGAGCTTGGCGTGCATCCAGCCCACGATGCGCTCAAGCGTGGCGCGGTCGCGCGGCTGCGGCAGGCTGGCGCGAAAGATGTGACGATCGATGTCGAACTGTTCGTCCTCGACCCAGGAGGGATGATCGATGTCGAGCGGCGCCTTCTCCAGGCGCGCCTTGAGGATCGGCGCGACGTGCAGGCGCGAGACGATCATCGCCTTGAAATCTTCGAAGAAGTCGCCCTTGTAGTCGTCCGGCAGGCGAAAGATCGCCATGCTCCCGACATGCATCGGCATTTCCGGCGTTTCCAGATAGAGAAACGACGCGTCCAGCGACGACAGTTTCTTACCGTCAGCCATGGTTCCCTCCCGAGTATTTGACGGGCGCCTTAGGCGGCGCTTCTCGTCAGGCCGATACTGCCTGTTCCGGCGGGGCATATGCAACGGCAAACGGCCCTGCCCTGTCAAATGGCCAGAACTCTCCCTCCGGTTGCGCAAGGCGGTCTGCCACTGCCCACAGCGCCGCGGGGTTCACCCCAAGCCCGATATGGCTCGCCAGATGCACCTCGATGTTCTCGGCGCGGTCGGAGGGACGCAGCAGGCAGGTCCGCCAGTTCACGATGCCGTCGGCGCGCGAATAGATCGACGTCGCCGGCACCGGAAGATCGCCCGCGATCGCCTCCCGCAGCTCGGCGAAATCCTCGACACGCTCGCCGGACATCATCTCGTAGAGCCGCGTCGCATTGGTCGCTCGTATGTCATTGGCAAAAGGGCTGCCGAGCGTGATGACATTGCGGACCATGTCGGGCGCCTGCAGCGCGAGATCGCGCGCATGGACGCCGCCCAGACTCCATCCGACCAGGCTGACCTTGCGTCCGCTCGCAGCATGGATTTCGGCGAGACGGGCGCGCAACGAATCCCGCATCCGTCCGAACCCGCCGAAATTACGGCCCATCTGCCAGGCACGTGCCTCATAGCCGAGCTCGCTGAGATAGCGCCGCATCGGCGCCATCGAGAGGTCGCTGGCGAGGAAGCCCGGCAGCGCTAGCACCGGATGGCCATCGCCTTTGGGCGCCCGCATCAGGACCGGCGACAGCAGCAGGCTGGCGTTGAGTTCGAGCAACCCACGGGCTTCGGCGAGCAGCAAAGCAAGGCCGGGCGGACGAAGCCGGCCCAAGGTCTGCGGCCCGTCCGGACCGGGCGGCATTATTTCTTCTTGTCGCCGCTGCGGGTGCCGCCGAGGCCGGCCATGGTGACGAACATGTCCTGAAACCGCTCGGCGAGCTTTGGATCGAAGGTGAACCAGCTCTGGATCAGCGACTCCGGCGAGACCTTGTCGATGTTGCTCAGAACCTGCTGCTGCAGCTTGTCCATCACCGCCGTCTGCATCGGTGCCAGATCCGGCAATCCGATGAACTGGCGGGCCTCGAGGGGGGTGCAATCGATTTCGATGTTAACTTTCATGTCCCCTCCAGATGAGATTCGAGCGGCCGTCCGCAGTATCGCCGCGAGACGGTGTGCAACGCAAGCGACCTGAGGGCGGTGGCAGCCACCGGCTTCCCCGATCGGCGGATATGGTCAATCAAAATCAGCCGCGTCCGCGCCCATCCACCCGTCAATGCCGGTCAGCATTGCTGCACAGCGGTGCAACTTGGCGCGTTCCTTGCTGGAATGGCGCTTGCACGGGTCGAGAACTCTGGGCAACATGGTTCGATCAGCCCCGCCGAACAATCAAAAATGACGGTGCGGGCGAGTGGAGAGGTCAAGAATGTCAGTCGGACGAAGTCTGTTTGCGGCGACGCTCGCCAGTATGCTTGCGTGGGCGGTCTCGCCGGCGTCGAGCCAGACGCTGCGCTACGCCAACCAGGGTGAGCTCAAGTCGCTCGACCCGTACACGCTGAACGAGTCGACCACCAGTGCGCATCTCGGTCATGTCTATGAGGGCCTGGTTGCCCGCGGCAAGGACCTGAAGATCGTCCCGGCACTCGCCGAAAGCTGGGAGACGCCGGAGCCGACACGCTGGCGCTTTCACCTCCGCAAGGACGTCAAATTCCACAACGGCGACCCGTTCACCGCGGACGACGTGGTGTTCTCGGCCGAGCGCGTGCGGGCGAAAGGTTCGAATTTCCAGAGCCGCGTTCCCGCCGATGCCAAGGTGGTCAAGATCGACGATTACACCGTCGATTTCGTCCTGACCTCGCCCAATCCCATCCTGACGGCGCTGTGGGCGACCTGGTACATCATGGACAAGAAATGGGCAGAGGCGAACGATGCGACGGCACCGACGCCTGCCGCCGCGACGACCCCGAGCTACGCCTCGCTCCATGAGAACGGCACCGGCGCCTTCACGATCGAAAGCCATCAGCCGGGCGTGAAGACCGTCTTCAAGGCCAATCCGAACTGGTGGCGCAAGCCGGAACATAATCTGAAGGAGATCGTCTTCACGCCGATCGCCAACCCGGCCACGCGTGTCGCAGCGCTGTTGTCCGGCGAGGTCGACGTGATCGAGCCGGTTCCGGTCCAGGATATCGAGCGCGTGAAAGCGAGTCCGAACGCCACCGT
This sequence comes from Bradyrhizobium sp. MI1.11, assembly GCF_055811255.1. NCBI lineage: Bacteria > Pseudomonadati > Pseudomonadota > Alphaproteobacteria > Hyphomicrobiales > Nitrobacteraceae > Bradyrhizobium > Bradyrhizobium sp. MI1.11. The sequence continues at coordinate 206,901 of NZ_JBVVPM010000001.1, read as the reverse complement.
GCTGACGGGGCCCGAGCTCCGCACCATCTTCGTTGGCATGGATCAGGCGCGCGACGAGCTGTTGTACTCCAACGTCAAGGGCAAGAACCCGTTCAAGGACGTTCGCGTCCGCGAAGCTGTCTACCGGGCAATCGATATCGATTTGATCAAGAATCGCGTCATGCGCGGGCTCTCCACACCGTCCGCGCTGATGGTTGCGCCGGAGATCTTTTCGCTGTCGAAGGACTTCACCCGGCCGAAGCTCGATCCTGACGCCGCCAAGAAGCTCCTGGCGGATGCCGGCTATCCTGATGGTTTCGAGGTGACGATGGACTGCCCGAACGATCGCTACGTCAATGACGCCGCGATATGTCAGGCGGTCGTCGGCATGCTCGCCCGCATCAACATCAAGGTAGACCTGCTGGCGCAGCCGAAGGCCCAGTATTTCGCCAAGGTGCTGAAGCCCGGCGGCTACAAGACTTCGCTGTTCATGCTGGGCTGGACCCCGGATACGCTCGACTCCCATAACGTACTGCACGACATCATGGGCTGCCGGGACGATCCCAAGGATCCGAACCGCGGCGAAGCCAATCTCGCCGGCTATTGCAACAAGCAGTTCGACGAGCTCGCCGACAAGGTTCTCGTGGAACCCGATACGGGCAAGCGCGATCTCCTGATCAAGCAGGCCTTCGAGGTCTCGATGAAGGACTGGGCCTATGTCCCGCTGCACCAGCAGGCGCTCGCCTGGGGCGTCTCGAAGAAGGTGAAGTTGACCCAGCGTGCGGACAACATGGTCATGCTCTACTGGGCGACCAAGCAGGACGAGTAGGTGTCGACAAGTTGTGAAGTCCCGGAAGCCCTGGCTTCCGGGACTTGCTATTTCGGGCTAACGCAATGATGCGTGCCACTGAAGAAATGTGAAAGGAACAGATGCTCGCTTTCACACTGCGCCGGGCCATTCAGGCCATTGGTGTCATGATCGCCGTCGGGATCATCTCCTTCTCGATGTTTCGTTTCGCCGGCGATCCCGTGAACCAGATGGTCGGGATGGACACGTCGGGCGCCGAACGTGCCGCGATCCGCAAATCGCTCGGCCTCGACGATCCCGTGATCGTGCAGTTCGGCCGCTATATCGGCAACGCTGCGCAGTTCAAGTTCGGCGTCTCCTACCAATTCCGCCTGCCTGTCAGCAATCTTCTGATGGAGCGGATGCCCGCGACCCTGGAGCTCGCGATCTGCGCCACCATCTTCGCGATGCTCTGTGGCATCCTGATGGGCGTCTATTCGGCGCTTCGCCGCGACAGCTGGCTCACACACGCGTTCCAGGCGATCTCGCTGATCGGCATCTCGCTGCCGACCTTCCTGATCGGCATTCTCATGATTTACCTGTTCTCGGTGACGCTCGGCTGGCTGCCCTCGTTCGGGCGCGGCGACGTCGTGCATATCGGCTGGTGGACGACGGGTCTGCTGACGCTGTCCGGACTGAAGGCGCTGATCATGCCCTCGATCACGCTGGGCTTGTTCCAGATGACGCTGATCATGCGCCTGGTCCGCACCGAGATGCTCGAAGTCATGCGCACCGACTACATCCGCTTCGCCCGTGCCCGCGGCCTCACCACCCGCGCCATCCATTACGGACATGCGCTGCGCAACACGCTGATCCCCGTCATCACGGTGGCCGGCCTGCAATTTGGCTCGGTAATTGCATTTGCGATCATCACCGAGACCGTGTTCCAGTGGCCCGGCATGGGGTTGCTGTTCGTGCAGGCCGTGCAGAATGTCGATATCCCGATCATGGCCGCCTATCTGATGATGGTGTCCCTGATCTTCGTCACCATCAATCTCGTGGTTGATATCCTCTACACCATCGTCGATCCGCGGCTGCGCTCGACGATCAGCCGGGCACATTGAATGAGCGAAGCCGTCGTCCCGCACAAGGTCGAAGAACGCGGCCCGCGCGCCGACGCGCCGGGTTGGTTCAAACGCGCGCTCGACAGCGACCTGTTCTATTCATTTCGCCGCTCCAAGATCACCATGGTCGCAGCGGCGGTGACGCTGCTGTTCTTCCTGGTCGCGATCCTCGCCTCGGTGCTGTCGGTCCAGAATCCCTTCGACCCGGCGCAGCTCCAGCTGATGAACTCGCGCATTTCGCCATTATGGACCTCCGACGGCCAGAGCCCGTTCCTGCTCGGCACCGACGAACAAGGCCGGGACGTATTGTCCGCGATCCTTTACGGCATGCGCATCTCGCTTCTCGTCGGCGTGCTCGGCGTCGTCTTCTCCGGCGCGATCGGCATCCTGCTCGGGCTGACGGCCGGCTATTTCGGCGGTGCCGTCGACGGGCTGATCATGCGCATCGCCGACGTGCAGCTTTCATTTCCGGCGATCCTGATCGCGCTGCTGATCAACGGCATCGCCAAATCGGTCTTCGGCAACAAGCTCGACGAGATGAGCATGCTGGCTGTCCTGGTCTTCGCGATCGGGTTGAGCTTTTGGGTGCAATATGCCCGCACCGTGCGCGGCTCCGTCATGGTCGAGAAGAACAAGGACTATGTCGCCGCCGCCCAGCTCATTGGCCTGCCCGCCCCGGTGATCATGTTGCGCCACGTGCTGCCGAACACGATGGGGCCGATTCTCGTCATCGCCACCATCAATCTCGCGCTCGCTATCATCACCGAGGCGACGCTGTCGTTCCTCGGCTCGGGGATGCCCGAGACCATGCCATCGCTGGGCACGCTGATCCGCATCGGCAACAACTATCTGTTCGCGGGCGAATGGTGGATCGTCGCCTTCCCTGGAATCGCACTCGCGGCGCTGATCCTGTCGATCAACCTGCTCGGCGACTGGCTGCGTGACGCGCTTAACCCGAAACTCCGATGAGTATGCAGCGTTCATGACCGAGCCCGTTCTCTCCGTTCGTAATCTTCAGGTCGAGTTCGCCTCCCGCCGGGGCACGCTGCGCGCGATCGACAGTGTCTCCTTCGATATCGCCAAAGGCGAGGTGCTCGGTGTTGTCGGCGAGTCCGGCGCCGGCAAATCGGTCACCGGACTCGCGGTCATTGGCCTGATCGATTCCCCGGGCCGCATCTCGGGCGGCGAGATCCGCCTCTCCGGCCTGCGCATCGACAATCTGCCGCCGGAAGAGATGCGCCGCGTGCGCGGAAAACGTATCGGCATGATCTTCCAGGACCCCCTCACCTCGCTCAATCCGCTGTACAAGATCGGCGACCAGCTCATCGAGACGATCAGAACCCATCTGAACCTGTCCGAGACCGCCGCCCGCCGGCGAGCCATCGACCTGCTCGCCGAAGTCGGCATTCCGGCTCCGGAAAAGCGCATCGACGGCTATCCGCACGAATTCTCCGGCGGCATGCGCCAGCGCGTTGTGATTGCGCTCGCGATCTGCGCCGAACCGGAGCTGATCATCGCCGACGAGCCGACCACCGCGCTCGACGTCTCCGTACAGGCGCAGATCATTTCTCTGATCAAGCGGCTCGGCCGCGACCACGGCACCGCGGTGATGCTGGTGACCCACGACATGGGCGTGATCGCCGAGACCTCCGACCGGGTCGCGGTGATGTATGCCGGCCGCGTCGCCGAGATCGGTCCGGTGCAGGACGTGGTCAGGGACCCGCTGCACCCCTACGCCAAGGGCCTGATGGGCGCGATCCCGACCCTTGCCGGCGACGACAAGCGTCTGGTGCAGATCCCCGGCTCCATGCCGCGCCTGTCGGCGATCCCGCGCGGCTGTTCGTTCAATCCGCGCTGCGCATTCGCATTCGACCGATGTCGCGTGGAGAGGCCGGAGCCGCTGCCGCGCGGCGCGCAATCGGTCGCCTGCCACCTCTATGACAGCGTGCCGGCGGAGAGCGCGGCATGAGCACTCCCTTCGTCCAGGCCTCGAATCTGCGCCGCGTCTTCGACGTCTCGAAGCCCTGGCTCAACCGCATGCTCGAAGGCGGGCAGCTCGAATATCTCAAGGCCGTCGACGGCGTCACCTTCGACATCAGGAAGGGCGAGACCTTTGCACTGGTCGGCGAATCCGGCTCGGGCAAGACTACGGTAGCGCGGATGGTCGTCGGCTTGCTGCCGCCAAGCTCCGGCAACGTCTTGATCGACGGCATCTCGATGACCGATCCGCGGCAGGCCCAGGCGCGGCGGAAATTGCGCCGCCGCATCCAGATGATCTTTCAGGATCCCTATGCGAGCCTGAACCCACGCTTCCGGGTCGACGCCATCATCTCCGAGCCGATACGCGCTTTCGACCTGATCGAGGGCGAGCGCGACATCCAGGCACGTGTCGGAGAGCTCCTCACCCTCGTCGGCCTGCATCCCGACGACAGGTTGAAATTTCCGCACGAATTCTCGGGCGGCCAGCGTCAGCGCATCGCGATCGCTCGCGCGCTCGCCTCCGACGCGGAGTTCATCGTCTGCGACGAGCCGACCTCCGCGCTCGACGTCTCCGTGCAGGCGCAGATCCTGAACCTGATGCGCGACCTCCAGGACAAGTTCGGCCTGACCTACATGTTCATCAGCCACAACCTCGCCGTGGTCCGCCACATGGCGAGCCGCGTCGGCGTGATGTATCTCGGCCGCATCGTCGAGATCGCGGAAGGGCGCGAGCTGTTTGCCCGTCCGCGCATGCCCTACACCAAGATGCTGCTCGGCGCCGTGCCCGATCTTGCCATGAGCGGCCGCCAGCGCATTCCCGTGAAGGGCGAGATCCCGAACCCGATCAATCCGCCGTCCGGGTGCGCCTTCAATCCGCGCTGCCCGCTGGCGTTCGATCTCTGCCGCAAGGAGGCGCCGAGCCTGATCAACGGCGTCGCCTGCCATGCGGTCAACACCGCGCCGATACCGGCGTGACGCGCGCGTGCCATGCAGCCTGCGCATTTGGCGACGGCCTGGCCCTGTGATCAATTGCGCGCGCCGCAAATGAGGTAGTCCATGGCCAGCATCGTCAATCCCGATCCGTTCACGACACGCCCCGAGATCGAAGGCACCTTCGGGGTCGTCGCGACCACGCACTGGATCGCGACCGCTATCGGCATGGCCATCCTGGAAAAGGGCGGCAATGCCTTTGACGCCGGCGTCGCCACCGCTTTCACGCTCCAGGTGGTCGAGCCGCATCTGAACGGCCCCGGCGGCGACGTTCCGATCATCGTGCACGACGTGAAACGCGGTCGCACCGAGGTGATCTGCGGCCAAGGTCCGGCACCGGCCCGCGCCACCATCGCGCATTACAAGAGCGAAGGCCTCGACATGGTGCCCGGCACCGGCCTGCTCGCGGCCTGCGTCCCCGGCACCTTCGAATCCTGGATGATGCTGCTGCGTGACTACGGCACGATGCGCGTGCGCGACGTGCTGGAGCCCGCGATCTCCTATGCGCGCGACGGCTATCCGCTGGTTGAGCGCGCCTGCGCCACGATCCAGACCGTCGAGCAATTATTCCGCACGCACTGGCCGACATCAGCCGCCGTCTATCTCCCGAACGGCGAAGTGCCAACACCGGGAACGCTCTTCACCAACAAGACACTTGCGGCGACCTACGCACGGATCCTGAGCGAAGCCGAAAGCGGCGGCGGTCGGGACGCCGAGATCGAGCGTGCACGCAAGGCCTGGTCGCAAGGCTTTGTCGCGGAAGCCATCGACAAATTCTGCCGGACGCAGGAGGTGATGGACGTCAGCGGCTCGCCGCATCGCGGTGTGCTGTCGGCCGATGATATGGCGCGGTGGCAGCCGACGGTCGAGGCCCCGCTCACCTACGATTATGGCCGCTACACCGTCTGCAAGGCCGGAGTCTGGAGCCAGGGGCCGGTGACGCTGCAGCAGCTCGCGCTGCTGAAGGGCTTTGCGCTCGATGGGCTCGACCCGACCGGGCCGGAATTCATCCATCTCCAGATCGAATGCGCCAAGCTCGCCTTCGCCGACCGCGAAAAATTCTACGGCGATCCCAAGTTCAGCGAGATCCCGATCGGAACGCTGCTGTCGGATGCCTACAACAACGAGCGCCGCAAGCTCGTCACCGACGAGGCCTCGCTCGATCTCCGGCCCGGTGCGATCGAGGGCTTTGGCGGCGTGGTCAAGCTGCGCCGCGCCGAAGGCCAACGCGAGGCCGTCGGCGCGCTCGGCGCCGGTGAACCGACGGTGGGCCGCTTCGGCGAGGTGCGCGGCGACACCGTGCATTTCGACATTATCGACAAGGCCGGCAACATGGTGTCGTCGACGCCGTCGGGAGGCTGGCTGCAATCCTCACCTGTCATTCCCGAGCTGGGTTTCTGTCTCGGCAGCCGCGCACAAATGTTCGATTTGGAGGAGAACCAACCGAGCTCGCTCGCGCCGGGCAAGCGGCCGCGCACCACGCTGTCGCCGAGCATGGCGCTGCGCGATGGCGAGCCGTATCTCGCCTGGGGCTCGCCGGGCGGCGACCAGCAGGATCAATGGATCACGCAGTTTTTCCTGCGGCACGTCCATTGCAACCTCAATCTCCAGGAGGCGATCGACGCCCCGGCCTGGCATTCCGAACATTTCCCGATCTCGTTCTGGCCCCGCACCGCGCGCCCCGGCGTGCTCGTGGTCGAGAACCGCGTGCCGAAGGCGACGATCGAGAATCTTCGCGAACGCGGACATATCGTCGAGGTCGGTCCCGACTGGTCGGAAGGCCGCCTCACCGCGGCTTCGCGCGTCGGTCCGCGCCGCCGGGCTGCCGCCAATCCGCGCGGCATGCAGGGCTACGCCGCAGGGCGCTAGAGGCAGCACATGACCTGGTCGATCATCGCGCGCGATTCTGCTACCGGCCAGTTCGGCATCGCCGTTGCCACGCGCTTCTTCGCCGTCGGCGCGCGCGTGCCTTATATCGCCGCCGGCCTCGGCGCCATCGCGACGCAGGCCTTCGTCAATCCCTATTACGGCATCGACGGCGTCAAGCTTTTGCGCGAAGGCCTCAACGCACATGATGTTCTCGCCAGCCTGCTCGCAACCGATGACGGCCGCGAGAGCCGCCAGATCCACATCATGGACGCCAGCGGCGCGATCGCCGCGCATACCGGGCGCGATTGCGTCGACTGGTGCGGCCACATAGCCGGCAGCGGCTTCTCCATCGCCGGCAACATGCTTGCCGGCGCCGACGTGCTCGACGAGACCGCAAAAACCTATATCGCCAATGACAGCCTGCCCTTCCCGCGCCGCCTGCTCGCCGCGATGCGCGCGGGCGAGGCCGCCGGCGGCGACAAGCGCGGCAAGCAATCCGCTGCGCTCCTGATCCACGGCGAGGAGGAATGGCCGGCATTGGACCTGCGCGCCGACGATCATCCCGATCCGCTCGGTGAGCTCGAGCGGCTCGAACGGGTCAGCCACGAGCTCTGGGTACACTTCCGCGCCTCCATGCCGACGCGGCAAAACCCAGCCGGCAACACCGATCGCAGTGTCATCGACGCGAGCATCGCCGCAGCGCGCGCAAAACGATCATGAACCCGAGCCCGCTCATCGAGATCAGCGATCTGCGCATTCGTTTTCACGGCGACGACGGCCGCGTCACCCATGCGGTCGACAGTGTCGATCTCAGCGTCGCCAATGGCGCGACACTCGGCCTCGTCGGCGAATCCGGCTGCGGCAAGAGCGTGACGTCGCTGGCGATCATGGGCCTGCTGCCGAAGCAGAGCGCAGAAATCTCCGGCGCGATCCGCTTCGACGGTTTCGACCTGCTTAAGACGTCGGACCAGACGCTGCGCGACCTTCGCGGCAACCGGCTCGCCATGATCTTTCAGGAGCCGATGACCTCGCTCAATCCGAGCTTCACGATTGGCGACCAGATCGTCGAGACGATTTTGCGCCACCGCGGCGGCTCGCGCAGGAGTGCGCGCGAGCGGGCGATCGATCTGTTGCGTCGCGTCCACATCCCCTCGCCCGAGCGGCGGATCGACGAATATCCGCACAAGCTCTCCGGCGGCATGCGCCAGCGCGTCATGATCGCGATGGCGCTGGCCTGCGACCCGCGGCTGCTGATCGCGGACGAGCCGACTACCGCGCTCGATGTCACCCTGCAGGCGCAGATCCTGGAGCTGATGCGCGAGTTGAAGGCGGCGAGCGGCGCCGCCATCATCCTGATCACCCACGATCTCGGCGTCGTCGCCGAAGTCTGCGACGAGGTCGCGGTAATGTATGCCGGTGAGATCGTCGAGCGCGCGGCGGTGGACGAGCTGTTCTCGGCGCCGCAACATCCCTACACCGTCGGCCTGCTAGGCTCGATCCCGCGGCTCGATCATCGCGCCGAACAGCTTGCCACGATCGAGGGCATGGTTCCGAACATGGCGCAGCCGCCCGCCGGCTGCCGTTTCGCCGCGCGCTGCCCCTTCGTGCTGGACGCCTGCACCAAGGCGCCGCCGCGGCTGGTCGAAATCAGTCCCGGCCACCTCTCGCGCTGCATCCGCGCGCCGCTCGAACGTCTGGTGTCGTGATGGCGCTGCTCAAGGTCGATGGCCTGGTCAAGCATTTCGTCGCCGAGCGTTCGCTGTTTGGAAGGGCGCTGGCGCATGTCAACGCCGTTGATGGCGTTTCCTTCTCGCTCGATGCCGGCAAGACGCTGGCGCTGGTGGGTGAGTCCGGCTGCGGCAAATCCACCGTCAGCCGCCTGGTGCTGCGGCTGATCGAGCCGGATGCAGGCACGATCCATTTCGAAGGCCGCGATCTGCTCTCGCTCGACGCCGGCGCGCTGCGCGCCTTTCGCCGCGAGGCGCAGATCATCTTCCAGGATCCCTACGCCTCGCTCAATCCGCGCATGACCGTCGGCCAGATCCTGACCGAGCCGCTGGCGCTGCACAACCTGGTGCCGCCCGCCCGGCGCCGCGAACGCGTCGAGGAGATCCTGCGGCTGGTCGGGCTGGAGCCGCGGCTGGCGCGGCGTTACCCGCACGAATTCTCCGGCGGCCAGCGCCAGCGCATCGCCATCGCCCGCGCGCTCGCGGTCGAGCCGAAACTGATCATCTGCGATGAGCCGGTTTCGGCGCTCGACGTCTCGATCCGCTCGCAGATCCTCAATCTGCTGCGCGAACTCCAGGATCGGCTTGGGCTGGCCTACATTTTCGTCTCGCACGACCTCGCCGTGGTCAAGCACATCGCCGACCACGTGGCGGTGATGAATCTCGGCCAGATCGTCGAGACGGCGGCGGCGGACGCGCTGTTCGCCGCACCGCGTCATCCCTATAGCCGGGCCCTAATGTCCGCGATTCCCGTGCCTAAACCGCGGGCAAAGCGCAGCCGGATTGTGCTGCAGGGAGAGATCCCCAGCGCGCTCAATCCGCCGCCGGGATGCCGCTTCCACACCCGCTGCCCCTACGTGGTCGACCGTTGCCGCAGCGAAATGCCTCAGCTCGTGCCGGATGGCATCGGACATGCAACGGCATGCCACCGAACGTCGGAACTGCCGTCGTCCGAGGCAATCGTCCCAACGGACGGCGGCTTCTCCCCGGTTCTCGAAAAATTGGTCGCCGCTTTCAGCGGCGGCCCGGAAGCAGTCCGCGGCAGCGGGGTTAGTTCATTGGGGACGAACCCGGCATAGCCGTAAAACAGAGGTTGAGAGCGATGAGTCCTATGCGTTTGGCACTCCTGGCGTCGGCATTGCTGACGTCGCTCGTAGGCGCGGCCCAACTCCAGGCCCAGGCCCAGACCACGCTTCGCATCGGCATCGGCGAAGACCCTGATATCCTCGACCCCAGCATCGGCCGTACCTATGTCGGGCGCATCGTATTCTCCGCCTTCTGCGACAAGCTGTTCGACATCGACGAGAAGCTCAACATCGTGCCGCAGCTCGCGTTGTCCCATGAGACCTCGGCCGACGGCAAGGAGATGACCATCAAGCTCCGGCCGAACGTGAAATTCCACGACGGCGAACCGCTCGACGCGGAAGCGGCAAAATTCTCGATCGAGCGTCACATGACGCTGCCGGGTTCGTTCCGCAAGTCCGAGCTCGCCAGCGTCGACCATGTCGAGGTGGTCGATCCCCTGACCATCAAGCTGGTGCTCAAGACGCCTTACTCCCCGTTGATCGCCCAGCTGACCGACCGCTCCGGCATGATGGTGTCGCCGAAGGCCGCCAAGGAGGCCGGCGACAAGTTCGGCCTGCATCCGGTCTGCGCCGGTCCCTACAAATTCGTCGAGCGCGTGCAGCAGGACCGCATGGTGTTCGAGAGATTCGCCGAATACTGGAACAAGGACAACATCCATATCGACCGCGTGGTGTTCCTGCCGATCGTGGATGCCACGGTGCGCCTTGCCAACCTGAAGTCCGGCGGGCTCGATCTGATCGAGCGCGTGCTCGCCACCGACATCAAGGACGTCCGCGCCGACCCCAAGCTCGTGCTGTCAACGGCGCCTGAGCTGGGCTATCTCGGCCTGACCATCAATATTGGCAATGACAAGGCCAAGGGGCCGCTGAGCCAATCGGCGAAAGTCCGTCAGGCGCTCGATCTGTCGATCGATCGCGAGGCGATCAACCAGGTCGTGTTCAACGGCGAGTTCACCCCCGGCAATCAATGGGTCAGCCCGACGCATCCCTATTACCAGAAGGCATTCCCCCTTCATGGTCGCGACATCGCTAAAGCGAAGGCGCTGTTGAAGGAGGCTGGCGTCAGCCTGCCCGTCACGGTCGACTACATGGTGCCGAAGGGGACCGAGTACGAGGCCGTCGCTCAGGTCGTGCAGTCCATGGCGGCCGAAGCAGGTTTCGACATCAAGGTCCGCGTCGTCGAATTCGCGACCACCTTCAAGCAGGCCCAGGCCGGCGAGTTCCAGATCTTCCAGATCAACTGGAGCGGTCGCATCGATCCCGACGGCAACTCCTATATCTTCATGCGCAGCAAGGCACCGCAGAACGATGGCGTCTATTCGAATCCGGAGGCCGACAAGCTGATGGAAGAAGGAAGGCTGACCGCCAATGTCGCGGAGCGCAAAGCGATCTACGAGAAGATGACCAAGATCCTGCTCGACGATTTGCCGATCATCTACATCTACCACCGCACGCTTCTGATTGCGCACACGACCAAGCTCCAGGGATACAGGCAGATGCCCGACGGGCTGGTGCGCGTGGTCGGGCTGAAGTTCAAGTGAGCGTGGCATCGCCCGACAACCGGCCGGCGCCATGCTGAACTTCCTCGCCCGCCGCATTGTGCAGATCGTGCCGACACTGTTCTTCGTGTCGCTGCTGATCTTCTCGCTCCAGCAATTGCTGCCGGGGGATCCCGCGCTGGTGATGGCCGGCGAGGAGCGCGATCCCGCGGCAATCGAACAGATCCGCCATCAATACCGGCTCGATCAGCCGATCCCCGTACAGTACGTCTATTGGCTTAAGGGCGTTCTATCAGGCAATTTCGGTGAATCGCTGCGCAACAAGATGCCGGTACGCGAGCTGATCGCGCAGAAGCTGCCGGTGACGCTCCAGCTCGGCTCGATGGCAATGTTGATCGCGCTCCTGATCGGCATTCCCGCCGGCATCGTCTCCGCCGTGAAAAGGGGCACCGTCTGGGACTATGGCGCCAATTTGTTCGCGCTGTGGGGCATCTCGACGCCGAATTTCTGGCTCGGCATCATGCTGATCTTCCTGTTCTCGATCGAGCTCGGCTGGCTGCCGGCGTCCGGCTACGTGCCGCTGACCGAGAACTGGCGCGCGAGCCTCGCCGCCACCATCATGCCGGCCTTCGTGCTCGGCAACGCGATTTCCGCGGTCCTGATGCGGCACACCCGGAGCGCCATGCTGCAGGTGCTGGAAAGCGACTATGTCCGCACCGCGCGCGCCAAGGGATTGTCCGAACGCTCGGTCATCCTCAAGCACGCCATGCGCAACGCACTCACGCCGATCATCACACTCGGCGCGCTCGAGCTCGGCACGCTGTTGTCGGGGGCGGTTCTGACCGAGCAGATCTTCTCCATTCCCGGCTTCGGCAAACTGATCGTGGACGCCGTATTCAACCGCGACTACGCGGTCGTACAGGGCGTCGTGCTGGTGACGGCGACGGTCTACATTACCCTCAATCTCGTTGCCGATGTCGCCTACATCCTCGTCAATCCGCGGCTGCGGGGCTAGACTCATGACCGATGCCGCCCTGCCCGCCGCCGCTCCTATCGCGCAAGCTGACGAGCTGGACAGCCCGGCGCGTCGCGCCCGGCGGCGCTTGTTCAAACGCAAGGCCGCAGTATTCGGACTTGTCATGATCACCTTGTTCGTCGGCTTCGCGCTGCTCGCGCCGTTCGTCGTGCCCTACGATCCGATCGCGACGAGCTGGGGCCTCGTCCGCAAGCCGCCCACCGCGGCACACTGGTTCGGCACCGACGAGCTCGGTCGCGACATCCTGAGCCGCGTCGTCTACGGCGCGCGCGCGTCCCTGCTCGCGGGCCTCATCTCGGTCGCGATCGCGCTGGGCGTCGGCGTTCCGCTCGGCCTGCTCGCCGGCTATCGCGGCGGCTTCGTCGATGCGCTGATCAGCCGGATGACCGACGCGATGCTGGCCTGCCCATTCCTGATCCTGGCGATCGCGCTCGCCGCATTCCTCGGTCCGAGCCTCGGCAATGCCATGATCGCGATCGGCATCTCGGCAACCCCGATCTTCATCCGCCTGACCCGCGGCCAGGTGTTGAACGTCAAGGCCGAGGACTATGTCGAGGCGGCGCGCGCGCTCGGCAACCCGCCGTGGCGGATCGCGTTTTCGCACATCCTGCCGAACATCCTGCCGGCGCTGCTGGTGCAGGCGACGCTATCGATTGCCGCCGCCATCATCGCCGAAGCCGCGCTGTCCTTCCTTGGCCTCGGCCAGCAGCCGCCGGCGCCGTCCTGGGGCAGCATGCTCAACGCAGCGCAGCGTTTCCTGACCCAGGCGCCCTGGATGGCGATCTGGCCGGGGCTTGCGATCTTCCTCGTGGTGCTGTCGCTGAACCTGCTCGGCGACGGCCTACGTGACGCGCTCGATCCAAGGCAGCGTTAGAGCGGAATGAGAATAGGTTGAATTAAGCGGCCCCGGGCTTGGTGCACCTCTCCCGCTTGCAAGCGGGAGAGGCCGGCGCAATGCGCCGGGTGAGGGCTCTCTCCTCTTGGGGGTTCTCGATTGCGGAAATACCCTCTCCCCAACCCTCCCCCGCAAGCGGGGAGGGAGCACACCTCCCCCGTTGCAGCAAACGAGCCTGATCTCACCGGTCCTTAGTCTAGCTAGATCACGACCTCGCGCATCACACGGCGGCAATCCATCTCGTATTCGAGATCGACCACCGGCGGCCGGGCATAGTGCCAGGTCAGGCCGGACCGCAACGCCCCGCGGCGGACGAGCTCGTCGACCAGCGTGTGGTGGAAGTCGTGCACGGAATAGGCCTGCACGCTGGTCGTGTCCTTCCAACCGAAGCCGAAGGCCGTCATCCTGTTCTCCATCTGGGACGTCGTCGTGAAGCGCACCTTCTCGCGAAGGCCTTCCAAGCTGAGGTCGCGGTAGCGCACGGTGCGCTCGACATAGGTCCCACTGCCCTCGCGCGCCTCGGCGCCGCCGGAAATCACGAAGCTCGGCGTCTTCGAGCCTGTCGGCCGCGTGAAGGAGAACGCATAGAACGACGGCTTGGCCGGTGGATCGATCTCGGGACAGACATTGCTGCGCGCGACCGGATTGGTGGTGCCGTCGAAGATGCCCCATTCGGACAGCGTCTTCACATAGTGCAGGTTGAACGCGCGAAAGCCTTCCTCGCTGAAGGCCGCGGGCGAGCGCAGTTCGCAGGCGCAGAACGCCGTCAGCGGCCGCCCCGCCGCCTGAATATACTTCGCGGCAAGCGCAAACCCTTCCGCGAGCGGCACCAGCCGGTCGAAGCGGACGCGCTCGATCTCATAGCCATCGTCAGCGGCCGCACCGGCCGAGTACTGGAATACGGACGGAATGAAACGGTAGTTTCCGGCGCTAAATTCACCAACCATGTCGGACTACTATTCCAGTTGCATGCGAATGCCCTTGTCGCCGTTAAGCAGGCGCTTCAGGTGAAAGCCGGCCAGGGAATCGTCGGCATGCATGCCGACGAGTGCGGCGAAGGCCGGCATGGCGGCGGCATCACCGGCCTCCATCTTGGCAAAAGCCTTGGAATACAGCGCCGTTTCCGGCGCAGCGAATTGGGCCGGAGCCAGCGGCTCGAACGCGCGCAACGGTTCGCTGCGTCCACGCAGCATCAGCTCGCCGACGGGACGACCTCGAAAATTCTCAGCCGTCTCGGCGATGCCGTCACTGACGCAAATCCGCGTGCCCAGATGCTTGTTCGCGGCTTCCAGCCGTGCCGCGATGTTGATGGAATCTCCATACGCGGTGTAGTCGAAAAACCGGTTGCCGCCAAAATTTCCGACCAGTGCCGGCCCGGCGTGGATGCCGATACGGGTGGTGCCGAAATTCACGCCTCTCACCTTCCAGCGCGCGGAAAAATCCTCGGCCCAGGCGTCGAGATCATGTGCGCAGGCGACCGCGCGGGTCGCATAATCGGGCTGATCGCCGGGTGCGTTGAAGAGCACCTGGATCGCATCGCCGATGATCTTGGCGACAGTCCCCTCGTGCGCGAAGACGACCTCGGTCATGCCGCCGACATACTCGTTGAGAAGCGCGCCCAGCGTCTCCGGAGGCGCACTCTCGACCAGCGAGGTGAAGCCGGTAATGTCCGTGAAGATGGTCGCGACATCGCGCCACTGCACTTCGATTCCCTCGCTCTCACCGCTGGCCGCCAGACGCTTGGCGAGCTCGGGCGAGAAATGACGCGAGAGCGCGGCATGGGCGCGCTCCGCCTCCGCCTGGCGGCCTCGCACCTCACGCAGCATTTCGATGTGGCGGATGGTCTTCTGGATCGTCATCTCGAGGTCGGCGAAGTCGATCGGTTTGGTCAGGAAGTCGAACGCACCGCGGTTCATCGCAGTGCGGATATTGCTCATGTCGCCATAGGCCGACACGATGATGGTGGACTTCTTGTCTTCGGCTTCCTGGAGTTTCGCCAGCAGCGACAGCCCGTCCATCCTGGGCATGTTGATGTCGGAGACCACCATGTCGACATGGGGGTTCTGCTCGAGCGACTGCAGCGCTTCGAGGCCGTCGCGCGCGAACATGATGGTCACCGACCCATCGCGAATCTGCCTGCGGAATTTTTGCAGGACCAACGCCTCGAGATCCGGCTCGTCGTCGACGAAGAGGATGGTCGCGGTCATGCGGCTTGCCCGAGCCTCGTGTCGATTTCCTGCCGCAGCAGCGCGAAATCGATCGGCTTGGTGAGAAGTCCGACTGCGCCGCGCTCGATAGCCTTCCGGCGCGTCTCGGCGTCGCCATAGGCGGTGATCATGATGACGGGAACGTCCGGATGCGCAAGACGCACCTTCGGCAGCATGTCGAGTCCGCTCATGCCGGGCATGTTGATGTCGGACAGGATCAGGATCAACGACGGATCGCGAACCTCGGCAGCGAGCTTCAGCGCATCGGGCGCGGACGGCGCGAATTCCATCTGGAAGCGGCCGGCGCGCAAATCGCGCCGGAACTGCTGCCGGAACAGCGCCTCGACGTCGGGCTCGTCATCGACGACCAGGATGTAAACGTTCAAGTCTTGCCTCCGGAAGTGTCGCCCGCCGCCATCATGCGCGGCAGGGTGATGATGAACTCGGTGAATACGCCGGGCTCGGTGTTCACGTCGATCGTGCCGCCGTGCTGATTCACGACGATGTCATGGCTCATGGAAAGGCCAAGGCCGGTGCCCTCGCCGGCCGGCTTGGTGGTGAAGAAGGGATTGAACATCTTCTCCTTCACATCGGAAGGGATCCCGGTGCCGTTGTCGCGAATGCGGATCTCGACCCTCTCGCCGAGAGTTTTGGTAGCCGCGCGTAGCGTGGGCTCGAAGGCGCCTGCGTCGCTCTCCTTGCGCTTGGCGGTGGCGTAGAAGCCGTTCGAGATCAGATTGAGGAAGACGCGCGTGATTTCCTGCGGATAGATATCGACCATGCCTGCGGCGGGGTCGAAGCCGCGCTCGATCGTGACATTGAAGCCGGGCCGTTCGGCACGTGCGCCGTGATAGGCGAGATTAAGGCTCTCCTCCAGGATCGCATTGATATCGCTGGGGCGATGCTCGCCGGAGCCCTCGCGCGAATGCAGCAGCATGTTCCTGACGATGGAATCGGCGCGCTTGCCATGCTGCACCACTTTTTCGAGGTTGCTCTTGAGCATGCCGGTCAGCTCCTCGACCTCCTCCTTCGTCTTGCCGTCGAGCGAGGCCGCTTGCAAGGCCTCGTTGAGCTCGTCGATCAGCTCGGTCGACACCGCCGAGAAATTGTTGACGAAATTGAGCGGATTCTTGATCTCGTGCGCGATCCCCGCCGTGAGCTGGCCGAGGGACGCGAGCTTCTCGGTCTGGATCAGGCGGTCCTGCGCGGTACGAAGATCGTCGAGGGATTGCGACAGCTCCGTCGTACGCTTGCGCAACTCGTTCAGAAGCCGCGTATTCTCGATTGCGATGACGGCTTGCTTCGTGAAGTTCTCAACCAACGCGATTTGCTTGTCGGTGAACGGCCGGACCTCTTTGCGATAGACCGCGACGGTTCCGATCAGCTCGCTGTCCCTCATCATGGGCACGATGACGATCGTGCGGGCGCCGGCGACGTCGGAGATTCCACGAATGGTCGGCCCCCCGGCAAGATACGCCGGAGTTTGTTGCACATCGTGCACGTGAACAACCTGACGTGTCCTGACGACCTCAGCAAGCGCGCTCTCCGGATGCGGACGGATTGCCATATCTTTCCGCGAAGCCGCGAACGCGGGCGGCACATTGTAATCCGCAGCAATCGTGAAACTCTCGCTGTCCCACAAATTCATCACGCCGAAACTCGCGCCACAGACGCGTGTGGCATTCTCGAGCATCTTGTGGAACACCGGCGCGAGTTCGCCCGGAGACGAGCTGATGACCTGCAACACTTCCGACGTAGCCGTTTGTTGCTCGAGCGACTCGGTCAACTCGGCCGTTCTCACCTCGACCTTCTTCTCCAGGTCCGCATAGGATTCCTGCAGACGCTCGCCCATGTCGTTGAACTGGTCCGCGAGCCCCTCCAGCTCGTCTCCGGTTCGGATCGAGATGCGCTGGGAGAAATCGCCGCTGCCGATGCGCTCGGCGCCGCGCCGCAGCGCCTGGATCGGCCCGACCATGCGGCGCGCCAGGAATATCCCGGCAAGCACCGCGAAGATCGACGCCGCGAGCAGCACGAATGCAAGCCGTTCCAACGCGGCATAGAGCGCCGCATAGGCTTCCTCGACCGGGAGCTCGACGAACATGGTCCAGTGCAGCGGCGCAATCGGCGCCGACGCGGTCAGCACCTTCTGTCCTTGGAGATTGCGCGCTTCGGAAAGCGCGTCGAATGCGGCGCTGCCTCCGAGAAGCGCGGCACGCACCTGGGTGAGACCTGACATGTCGGTGTTGCGCAGGACCAGGCTGATATCGGGGTGCGCGATCAGGCGTCCCTCCGGACCGACCACGTAGGCGTGTCCGTGCTCGCCGACCTTGATCTGGGATACCACGTCCCAGATCAGCTTGAGATTGACCTCCGCGATACTGACGCCGGCATCCTTGCGCGACCCGGCCTGCGCCAGGGTCATGTACGGCTCGGATTCCCTGCGGAAATAGACCGGACCGTAAAAAACCTTGTGCGCGACCGCCTCGGTAAACTTCGGATCGTCCGACAGGTCGATGCCGCTGTCGATCGCGTCCATGGCGAGCCGCGAGACCCGCAGCCGCTCCCTGCCGGTCGCATCGACCTGGGCGAGCTCGGTAACCGCGGGGACCTGGCGCAGCAGCCGCAGCGCATCGAAGCGGCGCTGCTCGATCGAACCCGCCGACCAGGGCAGCTGCGTGGTCCAGCCGAGCTGGCTCTCGATCTCCTTGACGAACTGACCAATCTTGGCCGCGGCTGCCTCGGCCTGTTCATGCTGGACCCGGATCAGCGCGGCCTTGTGCTCGCGATAATAGAAGAGGACCTCGAACAGTCCGTTGGCCAGCAGCGCGATCGCGACGACAGCCACGAACAGCGCCACATATTTCGTGAAGAGCCGGCTCCTGATCCCCTGCCCTGGCGTCGTGCCCGACGCGACGGCAACCGGCGCCGCGCTTGGCAGCGTCCTGGCTTGCGGGGTGTCAGGGTGGAGGGAAAGGCTCATCCCGCCGAACCTAGCAAGAAGACGGGACCTTGTCTCTCGCGAGCGGGGAAAAGCTAGCCGAAGCAACCGGGGCAATAGAAAAAGGGCGGCAACGGATTAGCCGCTGCCGCCCTCGGGTTGGCTTACCTGCGGCCTCAGGTCGGCCGTAGCGCCTTGGAGCCAAGGTCGAGATCGTTGACTTGTTTGTTCCGCTCGGAATCGGCCGCCGCGCGATGGTCGGTCGCCAGCACCACGTAGACCGCCGGCAGCACGAACAGCGTGAACAGCGTGCCGATCGACATTCCGGCGACGACCACCAGACCGATCGAGAAGCGGCTCGCCGCGCCTGCGCCGGTCGCGGTCAGGAGCGGGATAAGGCCCGTCACCATCGCGGCCGTGGTCATCAGGATCGGCCTCAGACGAATGCGGGCCGACATTTCGATGGCGGAGCGGCGATCGAGCCGTTCGTTGATCTGGAGCTCGTTGGCGAACTCCACCATCAGGATGCCGTGCTTGGTGATCAGGCCCACCAAGGTCAGAAGGCCGACTTGGGTGTAGATGTTCATGGTCGCCACGCCGAAGAACAGCGGGATCAGCGCGCCAACGATCGCCATTGGCACCGAAATCATGATGACCAGCGGATCGCGCAAGCTCTCGAACTGCGCCGCCAGCACCAGGAAGATGATGATCAGCGCGAAGCCGAAGGTGATCGCGAGCTGGTTGCCTTCCTGCACATATTGCCTGCTGTCCGCGAGATAATCATGGCTGAAACCTTGCGGCAGGTTTTTGGCCTCGCTCTCGAGGAAGTCCACCGCCGCACCGACGGTCACGCCGGGCATCGGTACCGCTGAGAAGGTCGCCGAATTGAGCTGATTGTAATGTGTCAGCGAATTCGGCTCGGTCTTGGTCTCGATCGACACCACCGTCGACAGCGGAAGCTGCTGGCCGGTGTTGGTCGTCACGTAGTAGCCGGCGAGCGATTCCGGCGAGAGCCGCTGACCGCGCGGCACCTGCGGGATGACTTGATAGGAACGGCCCTCGAGGTTGAAGCGATTGATGTAGTTGCCGCCGAGCAGCACGGCGAGCGTGCTGCCGAGGTTCTGCATGTTGACGCCGAGATCCTGCGCCTTGGTGCGGTTGATCGTCACCTTCACGTTCGGCTGGTTGTAGGCAAGATCGCTGTCGGAAACGATGAACATTCCGCTCTTGCGGGCGGCAGCCTTCAGCTTCTCCATCTGTTCGTAGACAGTCTGGAAGCTGGCGGTGGAGTTGATCACCATCTGCACCGGCAGGCCGCCGGGGCCGCCCGGCAGCGGCGGCAGGTTGAACGCGAACGCCTGCACGCCCTCAATCTTGGAAAGCTCGGCCTGCACCAGCGACTTCAGCTGGATCGACGAACGCTTGCGGTCCTCCCACGGCTTCAGCAGCATGCCGGCGATACCGCCCTGCGGGCCGTTGATGCCGTTCAGCACGAAGCGCAGATCGGTCTCGGGGAATTTCTGGAATTCCTTGTCGAGCTTCTCGCCGTAAAAGTCGACGTAGTCGATGTTGGCGTATTTCGGCGCCTTGGTCACCGCGAACACGATGCCCTGGTCTTCTTCGGGCGCCAGCTCCTTCGACGTGTGCATGTAGAGGAAGCCGACGAGCCCGAGGATGGTCACCGCAAACAGGCCGGTGATGGCCTTGTAGTCGAGCGAGCGGTCGAGCCTGCGCCCATACCACCGCGTCAGCGCGCCAAACACCTTGTTGACCGCCTTGGCGAAGCGACCCTCTTCGGTGTTCTTCAGCAGCACCGAGCACATCATCGGCGACAGCGTCAGCGCGATCACGCCGGATACGATCACCGAGCCCGCAAGCGTGAAGGCGAATTCGCGGAATAGCGAGCCGGTCAGGCCGCCGAGGAAACCGATCGGCGCGTACACGGCGGCGAGCGTGATGGTCATCGAGACGACGGGACCCACGATTTCGCGCGCGCCTTCCAGCGATGCCTGGACTGGCGTTTTCCCTTCCTCCAGATGGCGATGGATGTTTTCGACCACGACGATGGCGTCGTCGACCACGAGTCCGATCGCGAGCACCATCGCAAGCAGGGTCAACAGGTTGAAGCTGAAGCCCAGCGCCAGCATCAGCGTGCAGACGCCGATCATCGACAGCGGGATGGTGACGACTGGAATGATCACCGAACGGAACGACGCCAGGAACAGGAAGATCACCACGATCACGATGATCACGGCTTCACCCAGCGTCTTCTCGACCTCGTCAATCGAGGATTGGATGAACTTGGTCGAATCGTAGGCGACCTTCATCTTCATCGAGGGCGGCAGATTGCGCTCCAGCTCGGGGAACAGCGCCCGCACGCCTTTGACCAGCGTCAACGGGTTGCCCTGCGGCGTTGCCTGCACACCGATGAAGATGGCGTGCTCGCCGTTGAAGGCGACGCTCGCGTCCGTGCTCTGGGCCGCAAGTTCGACGGTGGCGATGTCCTCCATCCGCACGAAGCCGCCGTCCTTGGCCTTGACGATCATCTTCTTGAACTGGTTGACGTCGGTCAGGCCCGTATTCGTCGATACGTTCGAGACGATGAGATAGCCCTTGGTTTGCCCCGCCGCTGACTGGAAGTTGTTGGCGGTGATCGCGGTCGCGACATCTGCGGGCGACACGTTGCGGCCCGCCATCTTCAGGGGATCAAGCCACAGCCGCATCGCAAAGGTCTGGCCGCCGAGAATGTCGGCGGAGGCCACGCCATCGACGGTCGACAGCACCGGTTGCACAACGCGCGTCAGATAGTCCGAGATCGCCGAGCCCGACAGCTCTTCGGAGGAGAACCCGAGATACATCACGGCCGTGGTCTGGCCCGTGGTCTTGGTGACGATCGGGTCGTTGGATTCCTTCGGGATCAAATATTTGACCGAGTTCGTCTTGGCCAGAACCTCGGTCAGCGCCTGGTTCGGATCGAAGTTCAGCTTGATGTAGACTTGGATCGTCGAGGTGCCGAGCACCGAGGACGAGGTGATGTAGTCGACACCTTCGGCGGAAGCGACCGCCTGCTCGATCGGCGTGGTGATGAAGCCCTGGATCAGGTCCGCGGACGCGCCCGGATAGACGGTCGTGATGTTGATGACCGTGTTCGACAGCTTCGGATATTGCCGGATCGGCAGCGTCGTCGCCGCGCGCAAACCGATCAGCAGGATCAGCAGGCTGACGACGACCGACAGGACCGGGCGTTTGATGAAAATATCAGTAAAGCGCATCGCGGCGATCTCGATTTCTTTGACTTGCAAAACGCATGACCCGGCCGTGCCGGATCATGCTGCAACGTGTACGATGTCAGTAGCGCGGTGGCTGCGCCGGGATCTGCGGAGCCGGGTCGGTCGAAATCGACACCGCCGCGCCCGATTGCAGCTTGAGTTGGCCGACGGCGACGACCTTGTCGCCCGGCTTCACGCCCTTGACGATTTCGACGCGGCCTTCGACCCGGCTGCCGGTCTGCACGAAAGTGCGCACCGCGCTCAGGCTGGTCTTGCCGTCGGCTTCCTTCTTCTCGGTGATCACGAACACCGAGTCACCGTACAGCGTGTAGTCGACCGCCGTCTCCGGCACGGTGACCACGGCCGGCTTGTCCGGCAGCACCACGGTGGTGGTCACGAACATGCCGGGCTTCAGGATCTTCTCCGGATTGGAGATGGTCGCCTGCACGCGGATGTTGCGGGTGTCACTCGATATCTGCGGTTCGATCGTCGTGATCTTGGCGTCGAAGGTGCGGCCCGGATAGGCGTCGACCTTCAGCCGAACCGGCTGACCGACCTTGAGATTGCCCGAGTCCTTTTCCGTCACCGTGAAGTTGGCCCACAGCTCCGACAGATCCGTCAGCGAAACGATGGCCGTGCCGGCGGTCAGATACTGGCCGACCTCGACCTTGCGAACGCCGAGATCGCCGGCGAACGGCGCGCGGACCAGCTTCTGCGAGATCAACGCTTCGGTCTTGGCAATACCCGCCAGCGCCTGATCGTACGCGGCCTGCGCGGTGTCGACGGTTGCCTGCGGGCCGAACTGGCGCGACGCCAGTTGCTTGGCGCGGTCGAGCGACAGCTGCGCGACGGTGGACTGCGCCTTGTAGTTGGCGAGGTCGCCCTGCTCCGGCGCGTCGAACATCTGCACCAGCGGCGTGCCGGCCTCGACATGCGTGCCTGGCTCGAACTTGATCTCGGTGACGCGGCCGTTGACGTCGGCGCTGACGTCGACCTGGTGCACGGCGGACAACCCACCGACCGCGGTCAGCAGGTTCGGCACCACCTCGGACTTCGCCTCGGCGGCGCTGACCGCGACCGGCGGCGGCTTGTTGTTGGCGAAGAACTGCTTGATCATCTGGCCGCGGAAATAATTGAACCAGACGAGGCCACCGACGAGCACCGCCAGAAGCGCGCCGACGATGATGAACCAGAGCACCGGCCGGACCGGACGCTTGGGAGCCTTGTTGTCGATCGGTTCGCCCGAAATCTTGTGTTCGGTGACGATGTTCATGTCATGCACTCTCTGCAATCGCCGTCTTGCCCACACAACCGGCCTGATCGCGGCCCAAATGCGAAACAATTGCGGCGTCGTTAAGTCCGATACCCCTCAGGAGAAACTCACACAGCTGCCGCTCGAGGTCGTTCGCCTTGCCGTAAGCGAGACACGGCGTGGCCGGCAGCCTGGTCAGCGCAGCCGTCATCACGGTGTGATGCGCAAACCAGAACAGGTTGAGCGGTTCGCCGTTGTATGGCCGCGCGTCCCTCGCGGCAACCGCACGCTTGAGCGAGGCGACGAAGGCCGCCCCGATCAGCGTCTCGATCTTGGCATATAGCAAACGAGCGAATTCGCCATCATCCAAATGACTCGTGGCCATCAATCGCAGGCGCTGGGCCTCTTCCTGGTCGGGCCCATCGGCGATGTGCATGAAATGCCCGACCATGCCGCGGATCACTTCGACCAACGTGGCCGTCGACGGCTCACGTTCGAGCAGCTCCATGAGCGCCGGGTCCGCCTCGCATTCGTCGCTGAGGATTTCGGCGTAAAGCGCGGCCTTGGACGGGAAATGCTTGAACAGCAGCGCCTCGGAAATGGCAGCGGCGGCCGCCACGCTCTTGGTCGTGGTGCCGGTATAGCCGTGTCGGGCAAAGCAACGCTTTGCGGCGCCGAGGATCAATTGACGCCTCAGGTCGCTCGTCATACGCAATGAGCTCATGCTAGTGAGTAAGCACTCACCCACGCAAAAGTCAAGCACTATGCTGCATCGCAACCTGAGTGCGTTGTAATTCCAGTGGAAATTGACCTCGCCCACACGGTCCCCGTGCAGGACGGGAGCGCCTAGATTGGCTGGAAACCGAGGTCGCCGCGAATCCGGTTGAGAATGTAAGTCCCATCCCGGCTCGGCAAAATCCGCTCCAGATTGGCGCTGTCGATCTTCACGTTGGCAAAGCGCGGCCCGGCGGTGACGTCGTGGACGGCTTTGGCGAAGGCCTCGACCGCGACCATGGTCGTCACGGACCGGCTATCCCCGATGCCGCAGGCCTTGGCGACGCCGACGAGGTCGGCGGCCGCGGCGGTGTGGCTGGTCTGACCGCCGGTCTCGCCATAGGCTTCATTGTCGAGCACCGCGATCGAGAGGTTGGACGGCTTCTGGAGGCCGATGGTGGCAAGGCTGCCCATGCCCATCAGCATCTCGCCGTCGCCCGTGATGACCAGCACCGGCAACTTTGGCTGCGCCAGAGCGAGGCCCAACCCGATCATCGCCGCCCCGCCCATGCCGCCCCAGAGGTAGAAATTCCGGGCATGGTCGCCGGCCGCGAACATGTCGTTGGTGGAGGCGCCGAGGCCGCCGATCGCAACCACATCCTTGCGGTCCGCGAGAAGCGCGGACACCACTTGACGGCGGTCGAGGAGATTGGCCTTGCTCATTTGGTGAAAACCTTGGCGCCGATCAGGCGCTGCGACAGCAGGACGGCGGTGGGCGTGAGGGCGTTATAGGCCTGCGCGGCCGCCGCCTCGAGCACGGCCGGCACCTCGGCTGCGGTCGAAGCCCGCAGCACCTTGACACCCGAGAGCTCGAACACGCCCTGCGTGGTCGATCCCATCGGCACCACGGATTGAACTCGCCCCACTCGCCACGCATGGTCACCAGGGTGAGGAAGGGAAAGCGCAGGATCGGGATCAGCGACAGCATGTTGATGCAATTACCGACCCCGCTCGACTGCATCAGCAGCACGCCGCGCTGTCCGCCGGTCCAGGCGCCGGCGAGAAGACCACGCCCTCCTCCTCCGTCGTCAGCGGAATGCCACGCATCGTGGACGATGCCAGCACGCGCTGGATCAGCTTTGAATGGCCGGCGTCGGGTACGTAAGGCACCTGCCGAACGTCGAAGCGTTGCAAGGTCGCGAAAATATCGTCGGGCCAATGAGTGCCGGACTCGGCGGCGGTGTCGGCAGCGTCAGCACGGGCGTGCATTTTCCTGTCTGGTCGGCTTGCAAATCGCGGTTCGACTGTAGACGGTGAACCGAGCCTCTCAAAAGAGCGAATACAGCATATCGGACTCAACCGGCGAGTATGGCGGCATGAACGCAAGTGCGAACGAACTGGCGGCCAGTTTCGATCTGGAGAAGCTGACGGCGGAATTCTACGACAATCCCTACCCGACCTATCGTGCACTGCGGGAGAACGAGCCGGTCAAGCGCCTGCGCAACGGCACCGTGTTCCTGACCCGCTATGACGATCTCGTCACGACCTACAAGAACACAAAATCGTTCAGCTCGGACAAGAAGCGCGAGTTCGCGCCGAAATACGGCGACACCCCGCTCTACGAGCACCACACCACGAGCCTCGTCTTCAACGATCCGCCGGCGCATACCCGCGTGCGGCGCCTGATCATGGGCGCGCTGTCGCCGCGCGCAATCGCCGGGATGGAGCCTGATATCATCAAGCTGGTCGACGGTCTGCTCGATGCCATCGCCACCAAGGGCAGCTGCGAGCTGATCGAGGACTTCGCCGCCTCGATCCCCATCGAGGTGATCGGCAATCTGCTCGACGTGCCCCATGACGAGCGCGCGCCGCTGCGCGACTGGTCGCTGGCAATCCTCGGTGCCCTCGAACCAGTGGTGTCACCTGAAGTCGCTGCCCGCGGCAACAAGGCGGTGACGGATTTCCTCGGCTACCTCCGAACGCTGGTCGCACGCCGACGAGCGAAGCCTGGCAACCCCGAACGCGACGTGCTGACGCGCCTGATACAGGGCGAGGAGAACGGCGAGCGGCTGACCGAGAAGGAGCTGCTGCACAACTGCATCTTCCTGCTCAATGCCGGCCACGAGACCACCACCAATTTGATCGGCAACGGCCTCGTGGCGCTCGACCGCAATCCGGATCAGAAGCGGCGGCTGATCGACCACCCCGACCTCATCAAAACTGCGGTCGAAGAGACGCTGCGCTACGAGAGCTCGAACCAGCTCGGCAACCGCATGACCACGGAGCGGGTCGAGCTCGGCGGCGTCATGCTCGATGCCGGCACGTCGATCACGCTGTGCATCGGAGCTGCCAACCGCGATCCGGCGCAGTTTCCCGACCCCGAGAGATTCGACATCGCGCGCACGCCGAACCGGCATCTCGCCTTCGCCACCGGTGCGCATCAATGCGCCGGCATGGCGCTGGCGCGGCTGGAAGGCGCCATCGCGGTCTCACGCTTCTTGGCGCGCTTCCCGAACTATGCCGTGAGCGGACAGCCGGTCAGGGGTGGACGGGTGCGGTTCCGCGGGTTCTTGAGCGTGCCTTGCGCAATCGGCTGAGGCCGGAAACAAAGATGTCGAAAACAACCCCATGCACAGTAGAGGGCCCTCGGCGGAAGATTGCCTTATGGATCCGCATAACCATTTGACAAGGGGAGGCAAATCGACGGGAGCGCGCGCCTCGCCAACGGCCAATGCCGAAGCAGCAATGGAGTGACGAAGATGAGCTCCTCGGTCATCGATTTCCTCGCAACCGAAGCACGCTTTGGCGCTCGCAACTACGAGCCGATCGGGGTCGTCCTGTCGCGCGGCGAAGGTGTCTGGGTGTGGGATACCGAGGGCAACCGTTATCTCGATTGCCTCTCGGCTTATTCGGCTCTCAACCAGGGCCACTGCCACCCGAAAATCCTGGCCGCGATGGTCGAACAGGCGAGCCGGCTTACATTGACCTCGCGCGCCTTTCACAACGACCAGCTCGCCCCGTTCTACGAAGAGATCGCGGCGTTGACCGGCTCGCACAAGGTGCTGCCGATGAACAGCGGCGCCGAGGCGGTCGAAAGCGCGATCAAGTCGGTGCGGAAATGGGGCTACGAGGTGAAAGGCGTGCCGGACGGCCAGGCCGAGATCATCGTCTGCACCAACAATTTCCACGGGCGCACGCTGGGCATCGTCGGTTTTTCAACCGAGCCCGAGACCCGCGCCCATTTTGGGCCGTTCGCGCCGGGCTTCAAGATTATCCCGTTCGGCGACGCCGCGGCGCTGGAAGAAGCGATCACGCAAAACACCGTCGCCTTTCTGGTCGAGCCGATCCAGGGCGAAGCCGGTGTCATCATTCCTCCACCCGGCTATTTCACGGGGGTGCGAAAGCTCTGCACGGCCAACAACGTCATGCTGGTGCTCGACGAGATCCAGACCGGGCTCGGCCGCACTGGCAAGCTGCTTGCCGAACAGCACGAAGGCGTCGAGGCTGACGTGACGCTGCTCGGCAAGGCCTTGTCCGGCGGCTTCTATCCGGTGTCGGCTGTGCTCTCGAACAACGACGTGCTCGGGACTTTGCGACCCGGGCAACACGGCTCAACCTTCGGCGGCAACCCGCTCGCCTGCGCGGTCGCGCGCGCGGCACTGCGCGTGCTGGTGGAAGAAGGCATGATCGAGAACGCAGCCACGCAAGGCGCGCGCTTTCTCGAAGGCTTGAAAGCCATCCGCGCCAACACGATCCGCGACGTGCGCGGCCGCGGCCTGATGCTGGCGGTCGAGCTGCATCCCGAAGCCGGCCGCGCGCGCCGCTACTGCGAGGCGCTCCAGGGCAAGGGCATCCTCGCCAAGGACACCCATGAGCACACCATCCGCATCGCCCCGCCGCTGGTGATCACCAGCGCTCAGGTCGACGGGGCACTGGAGCAGTTCGCGACGATCCTGACGCAGGATTTCTCCTAGAGCCTGCCTGCGTCGGAAGATCGCAATTGCCGGCTGCGACCAACGACGAACGATTCCGCCACCTGTGCGTTGAGAATTGTGGGTGATATCGAGCTGGGAGCGACGAGCATGCTTCCGCATGGCGTTTGCCTGACGGCCTTTTTGGTTGGTGCCTCGATGCTGGCGGCGAGCGTCAGCGCGTCCGCTCAGGGACACGGAAGGGGTGGACCACCCGGGCCGGCCGCAGCGCCGGCAGTTCGGCCAGCCGCACCACCTGCCATGGCCCGTCCGCCGGCGCCGCCGGCCATGGTGCGCCCCGCCGCCCCCGCATTCCATCCACCTTCCATGCCGCAGCGACCGGCCATGGCGCCGCATCCGGCGCCGCACCTCGCCTCACCGCCCCAGCGTCCGGCCCCCCACTTCGCTGCACCGCCGCGGGCTGCCCCGCACGTGGCGGCGCCGCGACCTGAATTCCATCGGGCGCCGCCTGCACCGCAACGTCCGGCCATGGGGCCGCGGCCGACGCCGCACATCGCCGCCCCCTTGCGCCCCAGCGGACCGCCAGCCGCGCGCGAGCGGCTGTCGCGACGGGAGCAGATCGATCAACGCGCGCAACAGCATCACCTGCAGATCCAGCAGCGCCAGCAGGTGGTGCAGCAGCGGCAGCGCGAGGTGCTGTCGCGCCAGACCGCGGAGCGCCAGACCCGCATCGATCGGCTGCAGCAGCGCGTGCAGCAATTGCAGTCGCAAAAGCCTGAAGGTGCGCGGGCGCAACGCCAGCAACAACGAATGTTCCAGACGCAAAACCGCTTGCTCCAGCGTGAGCAGCGTGTGCAGCAAACCGATCTGGCGCGCCAGCAGCGGCTGGGACAGGCTCCCGCGGCAACTGCTGCAGCGGCTGCCGCAGGGCGAGCCGCCGGGCGCGGGCGATTTGCCGAGCGTTTCCGCGAGCAGGCCACTTCGCAAACCCAGGCGGCTCTCATCACCCGCCAGAGCGGCTGGGCGCCCCGGCAGGCCTGGCGCCACCGCCATCCCGCGGCCTTCGTGGCATGGCTTGGGCCGGTGTTCTGGCCCTACGCCTATTCCGACATTTTTGACTACACCTTCTGGTCCTATGCCTACGAGCCCGGCTATTGGGCGTACGCGTACGACGACTTCGTCGACACCGTGTTCTGGGGTGGTGACAGCCCCTATTCCGCCTATGCCAGCACCAACCCGTATGACTATCCGCAAGCCGGCGGAGGCTCCCGCGCTCCTCGAGGCGCCAGCGTGAGCCCCCAGACGCTGCGGCAATTGTGCGGCACACCGGACAAGGGCGTCACCGCCTGGCCGCTTGCCGATATCGCGCGGGCGGTACGGCCGACACCGGAGCAACGCACGCTGCTCGACGAGCTGAAGACCGCGGCGGCCAACGCTGCCGGTGTGTTCAAGGATTCCTGCGCAGAGACGTATGCACTGACTCCACCCGGCCGCCTGCGCGCAATGATGAACCGCATCAGCGCGACGCTGGAAGCCGTCAAGATCGTGCGGCCGGCACTGGAGAATTTTTACAGCTCACTCAGTGACGAGCAGCAGGCGCGCTTCAACGCGCTCGGCCCCAATGTCGGCGAGCGCTCCCTGCCGCAGCAAGCCAGTGCCCAAACCACTGCCGACGGCTGCGGCGATCCGAAGTCCGGCTTGACCCAGTTACCGATCCAAAGGATCGAGGCAGTGCTGCACCCCGCAGGCAAGCAGAAGGAAGCGCTCGACCGCCTCAGCGAAGCGACGGCCAAGGGCGTCGATCACCTGCAGGCGGCCTGCCCGAACGATGTACCGCTGACGCCGGTCGGACGGCTGGAAGCGATGCAGCACCGGCTCGAAGCCATGCTGACGGCCGCCAAGCTGGTCGAACCGACTCTTGACGAGTTCTATGCCACGCTGAGCAGCGAGCAGAAGGCACGCTTCAACGCGCTGGAACAGGTCGCAAGCCCGTGAGGACGAGGTCGCGTTCTCTCGGCATTCTCTCGTGGCCATTTGCGCAGCAGCCGAACGACGTGGTGTGACCGCAATCGCCCTGCCCTGCTTCACAGCTCGACGAGAGCATGCGTGTCCAGGCCACTTCTCTCTGTGAGACGTGCGGTGGCGGAATGCAAACGACAGCCTTGCTCCGTCCTCACGTGGCCGAAATCGCCTTCGGTCCAGCGTCATTCGTGTTTGTGATTGATCGAGGCCGCTCTATCTCATTCGAGCTAATGGCGTTGCATTGTTGGAAGTAGGAAGACAGCTCAAGATGGGCCAGGTGATCCCAGTACTCTGCTTCTGCGAGCAGCTTCCATTTATGCTGTTGTACGCGGCCTGTTGCCGGCACAGCGAACTTATCGCACGCAAGCGTCGCACCTTCTCCATTGCGAACCCTTCCTTCACGCTTGTTTGCTTACAAGCGCATTTGGGGTGTCACAGCTTCGCAGATTGAATTGACGAGTGACAGCCCGGTGTTTGACGGTCATCGATGATAGCGCAATCGTTTGACTTTTCACCGAATAGCAAGGCGAACGATGCGGGGCAGCAACAAGGGCTGCGCAGAATGACAGCCCTTCGGCCTGCGCTCTAGGCACACGTCAGCAAAGCGCGCATCGGACGATAGGTCGCCGGCGCGTTCCATTTAGGACTGAAATTATTTAGGACTGAAATTTTAATAGTGAGCGGCCCTTCCTGGATGTGGTTAGCTCGTGACCAGACCGGACCGGACAAAAAATTTGATCCCAAAACTATTTGGTCCCGGCCCATTGGACTGCAAGACCGCGTTCGTGCGGTCTTTCCTTACAACCGCAATAAAATCAGCCGCGTCCGACCACGCCGAGGCCTTTGCCAAAAGTGGCCAGCCTTACCACGCACAATGGCCCCGACGATTGCACGTCGGGGCCATTCAAGATCGTCAGGCAGGGTACATCCGTCGTGCCTGCCGATCGTTGATGCCACCAATTACCTCATCCGATCTGGCGCAGACTGTGGCGCGGCTGCGGCATCGGGGTGGTGATATTCTGCCTGAAAGCTGAAGGCTGTCCACCTCTCGTTGGTACTACTCCCAACTAGTTCGCTGCTCTGCAGGAGTTTGTGCGGAGCACCGAGCAGAAGGCACGCTTCAACAGGCTGCAGCAGGTAGCAAGCCCGTGAGACCAGCGTTCGTTAAAGCTACACCACCGTCTTGTGCCGCGCGATGCAGGTTTGCAGCACCTCATCCATCGGTTTCCTCCACCAGTCGTTGGAGAAGATTTCGATCTCCGAATAGCCGGCAAAGCCCTGCGCTTCGACCGCTTCGCGCACCGATTTGATGTCGATCACGCCGTCGCCCATCATGCCGCGGTCGTTGAGAATGTCCCTGGTCGGCACCAGCCAGTCGCAGACATGGAAGGCAAGCAGGCGATCTCGGCCGGCGCGCGCGATCTGCCCCATCAGCTCCGGATCCCACCAGATGTGATAGACGTCGAGCGCGACGCCGAGCATGCCGCTGCGATCAGGGTCGAGCCGGTCGCAGATGTCGAGCGCCTGCTTCGTGGTGTTGACGCAGGCGCGGTCCGCCGCATAGGCCGGATGCAGCGGCTCGATCGCCAGCGGCAGCTTGGCCTGTTTGGCGTAATCGAGCATTTCGGCGAGCGCTTCCTCGACCTGCGTCCGCGCGCCGGCGATGTCCTTCGACGCCTCGCTGCCCGGCCGCGAATATTGCGGCAGGCCGCCGACGACGAGAACGATGCAGGGGGCTCCCAGCGCCTTGGCTTCGTCGACGCAGCGCCGGTTGTCGTCGCGCACCTCGCTCCGGCGCGATGCGTCGGAGGTGAACATGCCGCCACGGCAATAGCCCGACAGGTCGAGACCGGCATCGCGCACCGCACGCGCGGCGCGATCGAGGCCGACGGAAGCGACCTGGTCGCGCCAGGGGTCGATGGCGCGGATGCCGTGCCTGGCACAGGCATCGATGATCTCGACGAGATCAGCCTGCTTGCGGATTGTCGCCGTGTTGAGCGACAGCCAGCGATGGTCGGGCGAAAAATCACGCATCAGGATTCGATTCCGCGCGTTGAGAGCACCGCCTTCATCCGCCGCGTCGCCAACTCCGGATCGGCGAGCAGCCCGGCCTTGTCGGCCAGCCGGAACAACTCGGCCAGATGCAGCGTCGAGCGCGTGCTCTCCTGCCCGCCGACCATGGTGAAGTGGTCCTGGTGGCCGTTGAGATAGGCCATGAAGACGACACCGGTCTTGTAGAACCGGGTCGGCGCCCTGAAGATGTGCCGCGACAGCGGCACGGTCGGACCCAGCACGTCGTGGAAGCCTGCCTCATCACCAGCAGCCAGCCGCGACAAGGCGTAAGACGCCGCCGGCGCGATCGCATCAAAAATGCCGAGCAGCGCGTGCGAGAAGCCCTGCCCGTCTCCGGCGATCAGCTCCGCATAATTGAAATCGTCGCCGGTGTACATCTTGATGCGCTTGTCGAGACGACGGCGCATGTCGATCTCGCGCTGCTTGTCGAGCAGCGAAACCTTGACACCGTCCACCTTGGCGGCGTTGCCGTTGATGATGGCGACCCCAATATCCATTGCCTTGTCGAGATCGTTGGTGCCCCAATATCCCGTCAGCGCCGGATCGAACATGTCGCCGAGCCAGTGGATGATCACGGGCTCGCGAACCTGCGACAGCACACGGTCATAGACCTTGGCATAATCGTCGGCGTTGCGGCCCAGCTTCGCCAGCGCGCGCGACGCCATCAATATGATGCGGCCGCCGACCTTCTCGACTGCCGATATCTGCTCCTCATAGGCGCGGATCACGTCGTCGAGATTCTTGGCGTCCTCGACCGCAAGATGGTCCGTGCCCGCTCCGGAAAACACCAGCGCGTTGCGGCGCTTGGCGGCGGACACCGAGCGCGTGATCAGCTCCAGCGAGGTCGGCCAGTCCAGCCCCATGCCGCGCTGCGCGGTATCCATGGCTTCCGCCACGCCGAGACCGAGATCCCAGACGTGCTCGCGAAAGGCGATGGTCTTGTCCCAGTCGACGGCAGCGGAGAGCCACGGGTCGTTGTCGGCAAAGGGATCGATCACGGTATGGACGGCGGAGAACGCAATGCGGTTCAGCGGACCCTCGAGCTTTGCGGGAAACGTTCGCGAGGCCGCGAGCCGGTAGGTCTCGATCGAGCGATCGGCCTTCGGCAGTTTGAGCGACAACGACAACATCGGCTGGACGGGCTTGTTCATGATTTCAGACCTCTCCCCGTCATTGCGAGGAGCGAAGCGACGAAGCAATCCAGACTGTGTCCGCGGAGGGTTTCTGGATTGCTTCGCTTCGCTCGCAATGACGGTTCAACAACATCGATGATTGTCCGATAGACCTCAGACCTTGATCGGGGCGACGTCGATCCATCGCCGCTCCTTCCAGCTCTTCAGCGCGCATTCGGCGAGCTGCACGCCCTTGACGCCTTCGAGCAGCGTGAACTTGTAGGGCGCATCCTCGTAGACATGGCGGATGAACATCTCCCACTGCTCTTTGAAGCCGTTGTCGTAGGTGACGTTGTCAGGCAGCTTCTGCCAGTCGCTGTAGAAATCGTGCAGCCGCTTCTCGTCGGGATTCCACACCGGTCGGGGCGTCGCCTGCCGCGCCTGGATCATGCAGTCGGAAAGGCCGGCGACGGCCGAGCCGAGCGTGCCGTCGACCTGGAAGGTGACGAGATCATCGCGATAGACGCGCGTCACCCAGGACATGTTGATGTGGGCGATGGCGCCGCCCTTGAGCTGGAACGTGGCATAAGCGGAGTCGTCGGCGGTCGCCTTGTACTTCTTGCCCTGCTCGTCGAAACGCTCGGGAATGTCGGTGTTGCCGATGCAGCTCACGCTCTCGACCTCGCCGAAAAGATTGTCGAGCACGTAGCGCCAGTGGCAAACCATGTCGAGGATGATACCGCCGCCGTCCTCGTCGCGGTAATTCCATGACGGCCGCTGCGCCTCCTGCCAGCCGCCTTCGAACACCCAATAGCCGAACTCGCCGCGCACCGAGAGGATGCGGCCGAAGAAGCCGGAGTCGCGCAGGAAGGCGATCTTCTTCAGGCCGGGCAGGAACAGCTTGTCCTGCACCGTACCGTGCTTGACGCCCTTGGAATTGGCGAGCTTGACGACCTCGAGCGCCTCCTCGAAATTGGTCGCGATCGGCTTCTCGCAATAGACGTGCTTGCCGGCATTGATGGCCTGGGTCAGAAGCCCCGGCCGCGCCTGTGTGGTCGCGGCATCGAAGAACATGGTGTCATTCTTGTCGGCGAGGGCGGCGTCGAGATCGGTGGTCCAGCGCGCGATGTTGTAGCGCTTGGCGAGCCCCTCGACCTTCTCGGCGCTGCGGCCGACCAGGATCGGGTCGGGCATCACGCGGTCGCCGTTCTTCAAGCGGACGCCGCCCTGCTCGCGGATCGCGACGATCGAGCGGATCAGATGCTGGTTGAGTCCCATGCGGCCGGTGACGCCGTTCATGATGAGGCCGAGGCGTTGGGTGGTCATGCCGACTGCTCCTGCAGAGATTTTGGCTGTTCGAGCGGGCGTAGCGCCGACCAGTCCGGATGAACCGACGTCGCAAAGCCCGTTGCATTGAGCGATCCCGTGAGGAGATCGCCGTTGTGAATGGAGAGGCGGATGCCCTGCCCGGCATCCGCGTAGAGATCGGGATGCGCGACGGCGAAAGCCTGGGCCTCCGCGGCGGGCGTATCACCGAAGCCATCGACGTAATGGTGGCCGTTACGTTCGGCATGGGTGATGCCGATGAAGGCCCCGAGCGCAAGGTCCTGCTGCACGGCGAGGCCCGCCTGGCAGGTGAGGTCCTCGCCGGTCACGAAGAATCTTTCGCCGGCCAAGCTCCATTTCGCCGCGCGTGTCGCGTTGACGATGGACTTGTAAAGCCCTTTGCAGGACTTCGAGGAGATGCCGTGATAGCCGAGCGCCCGTGCCGCGGGAAACGCGTCGTAGGAATCGTCGGCTTCGTCGATGATGAAGCCGCGCGCCGCGAGCGAGCCGAGCGGCGACTGCCTCGTGACATCGCGCGGCATCGGCTGCTCGACATAGAGCAGCCTGGATGAAATCGATCGCAGCGCAGTGTCATGGTCGAGCCGGCCGATGAGTTCATGCAAGGCTGCGAGATCGGCATATTGCTCGTTGGCATCGAGCGTCACTTTGTAGTCCCGGTCCAGCGCATCGAGCTCCTTGCCAATGCGCGCCAGCCGCGCTGCATCGCCGACGGGGTCCCCCGACAGCTTCAGCTTGAAGTATCTTGCACCGGAGTTCTCGTGGGGATCTGCAACTCCGCCCTCGCCTTCAACGGTGTCGTCGAGACCGACGGTATGCCTGATGGCAACGCGCGCCAGCGGCTTCCGGCCGGATAGAAAGGCCGTGATATCCGTTTCCTTCAGGTCGGACGAAAGCCGCGCATCGATGCCGGCGATGTTGCCGGCCATGCCGCCGAAGAAATTGGTCTCGGCAGCGCGGAGCAGCGCATCGAGGATCGCTTTGTCGATTTCGGCGGGTCCGCAAGCCGCGGCAAGCGCCGGAATGTTCTTTTTCGCACAGGTCGCGACCTGGGCACCGATGCACGATGCATGCAGATCGAATGCCGTCAAAAATCCGGTTCGCGCGAGATAAAGCCCCCGCGCGATCTCCAGCGAGCGGCGCAAGTCATCGACGGTCTGGGCCGGCGAAAGCTCCGGCCGCTTGTCGAACCATTTTGGCACCAGCAGCTCGGCACTCGCACCGACAGCACTTCCCCTGCCCTCGACCTCGATCCCGACCCGCACGAACAGCTGCGGAGTCGCGTTGATCGTGATCGCGCCAAAGCGGAACGGCCGCGCGAACTGCACGGGACGTTCGAAGAAGGCAATGTCTCGCAGCTTCAGGCGCGGTGACATGGTGTCGCAACGAAATGAGGTGAATTTGGTGCGAGCGGTACAGCCGCGGGCGACTCGCCTCTCCCGCTTGCGGGAGAGGTCGGCACGAAGTGCCGGGTGAGGGCTTTCTCCTCTGGGGGAGTGTCCCGTTGTTGAGACACCCTCTCCCCAGCCCTCCCCCGCAGGCGGGGGAGGGAGCGCACCGTTCGCGCAGCAGAGGCCACGGGAAATCCCATCCGTCCTAATCCAACGTCCCTTGCGAGAAGAAATGCTTGCGGATCCGCTGCACCAGTTCGGTGAAAACAGGATCGGCCATCACGTCCAGCGAACGGGGCCGCGGCAGCGGCACGTCGTAGATCGCGGCGATCGCGCCGGGCCGCTCGGTCATCACCAGCACGCGATCGGCGAGGAACACGGCCTCGGGGATCGAGTGCGTGATCAACAGCACCGTCTTCCTGGTCTCGCGCTGGATCCGCATCAGCTCGACATTCATGCGCTCGCGCGTCAGCGCATCGAGCGCGCCGAACGGCTCGTCCATCAGCATGATCCGGGGATCATGCACCAGGGCGCGGCAGATCGAGGCGCGCTGCTGCATGCCGCCGGAGAGCTGCCACGGCAGCTTTTTCTCGAAGCCTTCGAGCCCGACCAGCTTCAACAGCGCCTTGGCCCGGTCGAGATATGTCTGCCGCGGCAGCCCCTTCATGTCGATCGGCAGCATGACGTTGGACAGGATGTTGCGCCACGGCAGCAGCAGCGCGTTCTGGAACACGATGCCGACATTGCCGTGCGGCGCCGTCACCTTCTCGCCCTCGACCAGGATCTCGCCCGTCGTCGGCGGCAGCAGCCCCGAGATCAGCTTGAGCAGCGTGGACTTTCCGCAGCCGGATGGGCCGACGACGACGAAGAACTCGCCGTCATTGATATGGAAGTCGAGCGGCCGCAACGACGGCACATCGCCGTCGCGCGTCCGGTAGGTCTTCGACACGCCTGAAAGCTTGATGCCCGACGCATCGCCGGCAGCCCGGTCGCTCACCAGTCTCAGATGCGCGGCCGGTTGCAGGGTTTCACTCATGTTCGTCGCAGGTTTCACGAACCGCTCTTCGGCAGATAGTCGTTGGTGTAGAACGCCTTCGGGTTCTCCTTGGCCTTGGCATCGAGCCCGCCATATTCGACCATCAGATTGACCGAGTCCGTCATGTTCTGGTCGGTGACCTGGAACGGGCGCTTGCCCTTGGTCTCAGGCGTCCGGTACAGCGGAATGGTCAGCTCAAAGCCCTGCGTCAGCGTGTCGATCTTGCCGCCCTTGGGGTTGGCATCGAGGATCGATTGCGCCGCGGCCTTCGGCTCCTTCTCGGCGGCTTCGACCGCCTTGGTCGTCGCCGACATGAAGCGGCGGACGAGGTCGGCATTGGCCTTCACATAATCAGTGTTGGCGATGATGCCCGACGAGACCATGTTGATGCCGTAGTCGGCGAACTTGATCGGATAGACGTCCTTGCCGGTGGCGTCCTTGATCTTCATCGACTGGTCCATGACGTAGCCGAGCAAGAGATCGGCCTGGCCGTTGATGACGGCGTTGAGCTTGGTCTGGCCATCGCCCGCCACCGTCTGGAAGTCGCTTTCCTTGAGGCCGGTCTTCTTCAGGAACAGCGGCCAGATCTGGGTCATGGAATCGGCCGGCGTGATCGCGACCGTCTTGCCCTTGATATCCTCGGGCTTCCTGATGTTCTTGTCGACGAAGCCCATCGCGGACATCGGGCTGGTCTGGAGCAGCACGCCGGTCGCAACCACTGGCGCACCCTTGATCGCGGCGCGCATCATGGTGGGCACGTCGACATAGCCGAAATCGGCGGTCTTGGCGGCCACCGCCTGCGTGGTCGCGGCCGAGCCGCGGCCTTCCTGGATCTCGAGGTCGATGCCTTCGGCGGCGTAGATGCCCTTGGCCTTGCCGTAATAGAACGGTGCGTGCTCGCCATAGACGTACCAGTTCAGCATCAGCACGACCTTGTCGGCCGCTTGCGCCGGCATGGCCGCGAACACCATCAGCGCCGCCGAGACAGCTCCTATCCATCGCTTCATCGTCACTCTCCCTTGTCGTTGTTTGCGTCGGCCGTTGGCGGCCGTTCGTTGCTTTGGTTGTCGTCAAGAGGCGAAAATCACGTCCTCGCGCTGGCTGACATGCCAGGGAATGACCAGCTTCTCGATCCGGTCCACGATCCAGAACAGGATGACGCCGAGCAGCGCGAGGATCACGAGCGCTGCGAACATCGTCGGCAGGTCGAATGTGCCGATCGAGCGCTGCATCACATAGCCGATGCCGGAATTGGAGCCGACGAACTCGCCGACGACGGCGCCGACCACGGCCAGCGTCACCGACACTTTGAGGCCGGAGAAGATCGCCGGTAGCGCATGCGGCAGGTTCACCGCGCAAAACACCTGGAAGCGGCTGCCCTGCATGGCGCGGGCGAGATCGACCATATCTGGATCGACCGATTTGAAGCCCTGCACGGCGGAGACCACCACGGGGAAGAAGCCGAGCAGGAACGCGGAAATGACTTTGGGAATGATGCCGAAGCCGAACCACACCACGAACAGCGGCGCGATCGCGATCTTCGGCACGGACTGAGAAAACACCAGCAGGGGATAGACGTAGCTCTCCACGGTCTTGGATCCCGCGATCAGCATCGCGATGGGGATACCGAACAGCGCCGAGAGCGCGAAGCCGCAGACGGTCGCATAAGTCGTCGGCCAGGACTGGCGCAGCAGTTCCGGCCAATCGGTGCGCAGCACCGCAATGACATCGCCCGGCGACGGGATCTGATAGGCGGGAATCTTGAACAGCCGGATCGCGAGATCCCAGGCCACGACGATGAACACCAGGAACAAAAACGGCCGGATCCAGGCCGCATTCAGCATCTTGGACACCGCACTCTGCGGCTTCAGCTCAGCCACGTCTCACTCCCGGTCGTCTTGTTCGTTGGGCGAGAAATTAACCCGTTGGGTAAATACTGTCCAGCGGTTTTCCTGCGACGTTTTGGGCGGGGGTTCCGCAAGGTTTGGGCGGGGGATCGCGGCGGAACGTGCCGTCCCTCCAAACATTCGGTGTCGTCCTGGCGAAGGCCAGGACCCATAACCACAGGGTGAAGTTTGGCGAAGGCTGGTCGTTCGGGATTGGCACCACGCGCGATCGATGGATCACGCGGTATGGGTCCTGGCCTTCGCCAGGACGACGTTGGGGGTGCAGTCCGACTCCACAATTTCCATTATCGCAAGCAGCGATACGACGAAGTCGCGCTAAACCGTCTGCACCACCGCGGCGCGCGATTTCGGCGTCTTGGTCATAGCTAACAGTGCGGCCGACTGTCCGGTCAGCGCTGCCAGCACGAGGCCGACCATGTGGTCTAGCCGCTCGTCCTTGGCGTCCTTAGCCAGCAGATCGCGACCGAAGATCACGCTGAGCGTCGCCGAGTTCGAGAGATAGAAGAAGCACAGCCCCGCGATCGAGATGTAGAGCTGGACAGGATCGACCGCGACCTTGAAGTCGCCGCCGGACACACCGCGCCGCACCACGGTGCCGATCATTTCGACGAAGGGCGAGTGCATCGACTTGACCTTGGTCGAGCGCTTCAGGTGCTTTGCACGGGCGAGATTTTCGGTCTGGAGCAGCGACAGGAATTCCGGATTGCGCAGGAAATAATTCCAGGTGAACTCGATCAGGCGGCGGATCGCCTCGGGCGGATCGAGATGCTCGAGATCGAGCCCGCGCTCCTCGCTGCGGATCTTGTCGTAGGCGCCTTCGAGCACCGCGAGATAGAGCTCGTCCTTGTTGCCGACGTGATAGTAGAGCATCCGCTTGTTGGCGCCGGCGTTGGCCGCGATGCGGTCGACGCGCGCACCGGCGAGCCCGTGCGCCGAGAATTCCTGCTTGGCGGCTTCGAGAATGCGCAGCCGCATCCCCTCGGGATCGCGCTGCCATTTCAGAGTTCGCTTTGCCGCTGCTTTCGCCAAACCGGGTGCTCGCTGGATGCTTCAAGACGCATGTAACACGCGCGCGGCGGTTTGAGAACGATCTCGTGCCCCGGACGCAGCGCAGCGCTTCTTCAGCGGTGCGCTGCAGAGCCGGGGCCCATATCAATGAGAGGTCGCCGCCTTCTGGGTCCCGGCTCCGCGCAGCAATGCCAAGGGCGTTGCTGCGCGTCCGGGACACGACCGAGCGTTAGGCCCCTCACTCCACCGGCTTCGACGAGCGCTCCAGCAGGACCGTCTGGATGCCGCAGGTGCCGGTCCGCACCGTCATCACCCGCGTGCCCGGCTTGCGGCCGTTGCGCACGTCGCTGACGTCGAGGCCGGCGGCAATCAGGCGGGCGCGCGTGGCGTCGATGTCGGTCACCCGCCAGCTCAGGCCCCAGAGGCGGTCATGCAGGGGATCGCCGCCCGCGACGGGGCGGCGCACCAGCTCGACCACGAGATCGCCGCAGCGGAAGAACATCAGCTGGCCCCAATCCTGGTGCGAGCGGTCGAGCGCCAGATCGAGCCCGAGCCGCGCGCCATAAAGCGCGGCGGCGCCATCGGAATCCTCGGTCGTGATCACGACGTGGTCGAGCGCATCGATCGGCCCGATATCGGTCGCCGGCGAAAGCGGACGCTCATCAGCCAGTTCGAGGAAGAACATGCGCACGCCGCGCGTGAGCTCCGTGGCGGCGCGCGTCCGCTTCCAGTGCAGGGCCGCGCCGCTCTCCGCGTCGCTGCTTTCGACCTCGGCAACCGGATCCGGCTTGAGCGCCACCCGCTCCAGCCGCCGGTGCATTTTGCTCATGTCCGCGACACGAAAGCACAGGCTGGCGAGCACGCCTTCCTGGTCGCCGAGCAACGCGCGCATGCGGTCGGCGGTCACGCTGAAGCCGTTCGGCGCCATCAATTCGATCGTCATGTTGGCGAGAGTGAACAGCACCCGATCTGCGCCCTCGCCCGAATTCTGCCAGGCCGGCGCGCGCCCGAGCAGCGTCTGATAGGCCGCCCTGGCCGCACCGATATCCCTGACCAGTGCGACGACGTGATCGAGGCCGGTGATCATGCTACCCCCTGT
Organism: Bradyrhizobium sp. MI1.11; assembly: GCF_055811255.1. Taxonomy (NCBI): domain Bacteria; kingdom Pseudomonadati; phylum Pseudomonadota; class Alphaproteobacteria; order Hyphomicrobiales; family Nitrobacteraceae; genus Bradyrhizobium; species Bradyrhizobium sp. MI1.11. The sequence goes on along the minus strand of NZ_JBVVPM010000001.1, from coordinate 166,626 downwards.
TGAACGGCCCGGAACCGTGGACCGAGAGACGGCGTTTGTCCGGGCTTGGCATTGTCCGGTGATGGTCGTATTCCGGCCGCATGCCGACCTCAAGCACTCCGGGCGGCGGTTTTGCGAATAATTTCAGCGGTCCCGCGGCGGAACCGGTGTTACAGTAAGCGCGCCGGCCGGGACCACAAAGCGCATCACGGACAAGCAATGCAGGCTCTCTTCATCGGACAGACCTATATCGACGTCGTCTTCATCACCGACCACATGCCGACCGGCGACGAGAAGCACGTGGCCTCCGACTACGCGGTTTCCTTCGGCGGCAATGCGGTGACCGCGGCGTTCTGCTGCGCCAAGCTCGGCATCGTGCCCGATCTGATCGCGACCGCGGCCAATGACTGGCTCGGCCGCATGTTCATGGACATGTGCGCGAAATACGCGATCTCGCTGCATGGGCGGAAGGTCAACCAGTCCTCGCTGTCCTTCATCATGCCAAAGGACGGCAAGCGCGCCATCGTCCGCTGCCGCGACGACGACCACATCCATCCGTTCCCGATGCTCAATCTCGGCGGCTGCCGCGCGCTGCATGTCGACGGCCATCAGCCCGATGCCGCGATCCACTACGCAAAAGTCTGCCGCGAGGCCGGCATTCTGACCTCGCTCGACGGTGGCGGCCTTCGCACCAACACGCATGAGCTATTGGAATTCATCGACGTCGCGATCGTCGCCGAGCGCCTGTGCGAGCAGATGGACCTGACGCCGGAGAAGATGCTGGACTATCTCAAGAGCCGCGGCTGCAAGATCGGCGGCATCACCATGGGCGAGAAGGGCCTGCTCTGGTACGACGAGACTGGAACGGTGCAGGTGATGCCGGCGATGCCGATTCCGCGCGAGCGCGTGATCGACACCAACGGCGCCGGCGACGTCTTTCACGGCGCCTATGTCTATTCTTATCTCGCCCATCCCGGCAAAAGCTGGCGCGAGCATTTCGATTTTGCCCGGGCAGCCTCGACCTTCAAGATCCAACGCCTTGGCAACGAAGCCGGCCTACCGACGCTTGTCGACATCGCCAAGGTCAGGCACGAGTTCGAGGTCAGGGTCTAGCGTTCGCCGAGGTCTCTCATCTGAGGTTTCTTATGGGGCGCGTCTTCGTCGCCGGCAGCATCAACATGGATGTGGTGGCGACGGCCGATCGCCATCCCCGGGTCGGCGAGACCGTCGCCGGCAAGCAGGTGTTGTATTTTCCGGGTGGCAAGGGCGCCAACCAGGCGGTGGCGGCGTCGCGGCTTGGCGCGCGGACCACGCTGATCGGCCGGCTCGGCAAGGATTCGTTCGGCGGTGAGCTGAGGACGTTCCTCGGCGCGCAAGGCATCGATCTCGGCGCGATCCGCGAGACGGCCGAAGCGCACACCGGCACCGCCATCATCACGGTGGCGGAGGCCGACAACACCATCGTCGTCATTCCCGGCAGCAATGCGCTCGTCGGCGTCGATGACGTCGCGGGCGTCCCGCTGGCAAAGGGCGATGTCGCGGTCAGTCAATTCGAGATCCCGCTGCCGACGATTGCCGCGTTCTTTCAACGGGCTCGCGACACCGGCGCCACGACGCTGCTCAATCCGGCCCCGGCACAAACCATGTCGAGCGAATTGCTCGCGCTGGTCGACATCCTCGTGCTGAACGAGACCGAGCTCGGCCTCCTCGCCGGCGTGGAGTTGTCCGACAGTGACGAGGCCGCGCGGATCCTCGACGTCGCGCGAAAACTTCAGGCGCGCGAGGACCAGACCATCTGCGTCACGCTCGGCAAGCGTGGCGTGCTCGCGCTCGCCGGGCGCGAGGAGATTTCGGTGTCCGGCCGCGTGGTGAAGGCGATCGACACCACAGGCGCAGGCGATTGTTTTGTGGGAGCACTCGCGGCGCAACTTGCCGACGGCGTCGACTTGCGCGCGGCACTCGCCTTCGCCAATGCCGCCGCCTCGATCTCCGTGCAGCGCATGGGCGCGGGGCCGTCGATGCCGACAGCCGCGGAAGTCGGCGCGGTGGTGTAGACCGCGCGCTTCCTTCACCTCGCCCCGCAAGCGGGGCGAGGGAGAAGAGCTCACGCCAGCGCGCCCTTCAGGTCAAAACTTTCGTCGGCGGCCTGCTCCGGCGTGATCGAGCGATCCAGGCCGAACAGGCGGCGGCCGAACATGTGGTCGCCGGCACGGTTGATCGATTCGATGCCGAGCAGACTGTCCCCCTTGTAGCAGAACGCCGAGAACGCCTTCCTGGCGGGATCGCCGCGCAGCACGACGCGGTCGTAGCCGGTGGTGAGGCCAGCGATCTGGAGCTTGTCATCGCCCTGGTCGCTCCAGAACCAGGGATGGCTGTCATAGGCCTTACGGTCGCCAGTCAGCCGCGCCGCGAGGCAGCGCGCCTGATCAGTGGCATTCTGCACCGATTCCAGCCGCTGCGATCCGCCGAAGCGCGGGCTGTTGAACAGCGCGCAATCGCCGATCGCCGAGATATCGGGATCGGCCGTCGCGAGATATTCGTCGACAATGATACCGGCCGCGACCGGCAGCCCCGCCTCCGCCGCAAGCTCGATGTTCGGCAGCACGCCGACGCCGACCACAACGAGATCCGCCGGCAAATGCCTTCCGTCACTCAAGGAGACGCCGGTGACCTTGCCGTCCTCCGCCTCGATGGACGTTGCCTGCACGCCGAGGTGAATGCGGATGCCGGCCTCGCGATGCCGCGCCTGAAAATACTCCGAGACCTCCGCCGTCACCGCGCGCGCCATTACGCGGGGCGCGAGCTCGAGCACGTCGACCTCTAGCCCCTTGATCCGCGCGGTGGCCGCGAATTCGAGGCCGATAAAGCCCGCGCCGATCACCACGATCCGCGTCTTCGACGGCATGATCTGCCGCAGCGCCTCGCTGTCGTCGAGGATGCGCAGATATTTCACGTCCGGAAGGTTGGCATTGGGCAGATCGAGCAGCCGGTTGCGGGCGCCGGTCGCCAGCACGAGGTGGCCGTAGGGCAGCGTTTCGCCCGAGGCGAGCAGCACCTTGCGCCCCGCGCGGTCGATCGACACGGCGCGGCCCGCGACCAGCTCGATGGTCTGGTCCTGGTAGAATTTCTCCGGCCGGAACATCAGGCTCTCCGGCCCGGCCACGCCCTTGATATAGGCCTTGGACAGCGGCGGCCGCTGATAGGGCAGATGCGCCTCGTCGTTGATCAGGCAGATAGCAGCGGAAAAGCCCGCCTGGCGCAGGGATGCCGCGACCTGGTAGCCGCCATGGCCGGCACCGACAATGATCACCGGGCCATCGGTCATTGGACAGCCCATTTCCGCAAGACACGAGCGTCACCCATGTCGTCTCCTCTCTCGCTGATTTTGGCCAGGAGGAGCCGGCGCTCGTGTCCGTCCCTGACGAAGGCAGGCCCATTTGAACCTATCGTTCCGGCTTGCGCAAGGGCGGCTGGCGGGGATTGTCACCCCTCGCCTTCTGCGATTTAGTCGCACGAACGATCTCATGCCGGGGATTCCAAGATGCCAGCTCCCATCTCTCAGCCCGACGATCCCGCCTTGTTGCGGATCGATGGCCCGATCGCGACCATCACGCTCAACCGGCCCGCGTCGTTCAATTCGATCAATCTGGCGATTGCACAAAAACTCGAACAGCTTGCGGCTTACATCGAGGGCGAGGATGGCATCAAGGTTTTGGTGATTGAGGGCGAAGGCCGCGCCTTCTCGGCCGGCGGCGATCTGCAGACGATCGGTGCCGCGGCCGAGGCCAATACGGTGACGCCTGTCGTCGGCGAGCTATTGAAGCACTATCATGCCTTCATCGAGATCATCCGGCGCATGCCGAAGGTCTCGCTGTCGAGCGTGCACGGCTCGGCGGCCGGCGCCGGCATGGGCCTCGCCTTCGTCACCGATCTCTGCATCGCCGCGGAGGATGCCAAATTCACGCCGGCCTATGCCAAGATCGGCGTGTCGCCGGACGGCGGCTCCACGGTCGGCATCGTCAACACGGTCGGCTCCCGCCGCGCGCTCCAGATTTTCCTGGCCGAGGACAATTTCACCGCGCAGCAGGCCCATGAATGGGGCCTCGTTGCGAAGCTCGTTCCCGCCGCCGAGCTGAAGGCGGCAACGCGAACCCTCGCCGAGCGGCTCGCACAGAACCCGCCGACCGCGATCGCGGGCACCAAATCGCTAGTCTACCAGGCCGCCACGACGCCAGTGAAGCAGCAGCTCGACGCCGAGGAGCACAAGATCATCATGGCGATGAACACGGAGGAGTTTCGCGCCGCCGTGAAGAAATTCACGAGCAAGTCGAAGTGACACCCGCCCGCAGTTTCTACGGCCTTCGTCATGGCGCGACCGACTGGAATCGCAAAGGGCTGTTCCAGGGCCGGACCGACAATCCGCTGAACGAGGACGGTCTGCGGCAGGCGCACCAGGCAGCGAGCATGTTGCGCGGTGCCGGCATCAGTCGCATCATCGCAAGCCCGCTGCTGCGCGCGGCGCGAACGGCCGAGATCATCGCGGACGCGATCGCGGTGCCGCTCACGATCGACGCCGGCATCATCGAGCTCGATTTCGGCAGCTTCGAAGGCCTCCCCGTCGGCGACCTCATGATCAAGCACGGCGTCACATCAGCGACAGGCCTTGTCTCGATCCTGCCCGCCGATGGCGAGAGGTGGGAGGCCATGGCCGAGCGGTCGCTGGCTTGCGTCTCGGCATGGCTCGACCGTCATCCCGGCGACGATCTGCTGTTCGTTTGCCATGACGCGGTGATGCAGGGCGTGGCGAAGGAGCTTTGCGGCAATTACTTCAAGAACAGCCACGGGACGCCGTTCCGCTATCTGCACGAAGCCGGACAATGGCGCGTCGAGCAATTCGCTACCGCGGACAGATATAACCCGTCCCCGCCGGCGACTTGAAGCATCCGACCGATTCCGGCAGCACTTTCTGCGGCAGCCACAGCACCACACTCGGGAAGTAGATCGCAAACGCGATCGTCCCGAGGAACACCAGATAGATCGGCAACGCGGCGCGTAGCGCCTTTGCGAAACTGACGCCGACGAATTTCGAGGCCATCAGCAGCACCAGGCCATACGGCGGCGTGATCAGGCCGAAGGCGAGCGTGGCGATCAGCACCACGCCCATATGCACGGCGTTGATGTCGCCGGCCTCCGTCAGCGTGTTGACGAGCGGCATGAAGATGATGATGGTCGGCACCGGCTCGATGAAATCGCCGACGATCGTGAACAGCAGCACCATCAGCAGCATGATCAAATGCGGATCGTTGCCGGCGATCGAGGTGATGACTTCGGCGATGTAGCTTGCACCGCGCAAATAGGCGAGCATCCAGCCGAACGCATTGGCGGCGCCGATCGTGATCAGCGGCAGCGAGAAGATCAGGCCCGCAAGGCAGAAATCGTACGGAATCTTCCTGATATGGCCGCGGTTGAGCGCGGGGATCACGACCGCGACAATCCAGACCACCGCAACGACGCCGGCTTCCGTCGGCGTGAACCAGCCGGTCAGAATGCCGCCGAGCAGGATCACGGGAATCATCAGCGGTAGCGCCGCATCGCCGGCCGCGAACACCACCTGCCGCAGCGGCGCGCGCGGCTTGCGCAGGCCGGACGGGCCGAAGAAATAGCAATAGATCATCAACCCGAAGCCGATCATCAGGCCCGGCACGACGCCTGCCATGAACAGGCCGGCGATCGAGACGTTGCCGACGGCGCCATAGACCACGGCCGTGATGCTCGGCGGCACCAGCGCCGCAATCGTCGATGCGGATGCGATGATCGCGGCGATGAAGGCGGGCTCGTAGCCCTCGCGCTTCATCGGGCCGCCCAGCGCGCGGCTCATCACGGCGACGTCGGCGGTGGTCGAGCCCGACATTTCCGAGAAGAACATGCTGAAGACGACCACGACCTGGGACAGTCCGCCCCTGATATGCCCGACCAGTGACACAGAGAGGTTGGCTATCCGGACCACCACATTGGCCGAGCTCATGAGCTCGCCGACCAGCAGGAAGAAGGGGATCGCCAGTAGTGCCTCGGAATCGACGCCGTCGAAGATCTTCTGGATGATCGCGGCGAGCGAGACGTCCGACAGCAGCGCGCCGATGAAGACGCCGGCCATCAGCGAGAACGGCACGGGCACGCCGAGATAGCCGAAGGACAGGAAGCAGACCGTCATCAACGCCAGAACGATGGGTGCGCTCACGGCTGCGCCCTCATCTGCGCGTCGGTGATGACAGGCGCCCCGTCATCCTCTTCGGGCGGCTCGGGGTGGTCAAAGCCGTTGCGCACGCCGTTGACGAGCTGCTCGATGGTGAACAGGCCGATCAGCACGCCCGACAGCGGAATGATCGCGTAGAGCGAGGCGATCGGCGTGCCCGACGGCAGGCGAAAACTGCCGAAGCCGCGAAGATAGTTCTGATAGCCGTACACGATCAGGCAGAAGGCGACGCCAAGCACCACGATCCGGATGATGATCTCGACGATCAGACGCGGCGTGCCGTGCATCGCCTCGGAGATCGCGGTGAGATAGAGGTGGTCGTTGCGCCGCGCCGCAGCCGCTGTGCCGACGAAGATGGCGTAGATGAACAATGTCGAGGTCACTTCCTGGAGCCAGAGCCAGGGATGGCCGATGGTGCGGGTGACGATGTCGGCGGTCACCGACAGCGAGAAGCCGAAGCAGAGCACGCCGCAGAGGATCATCAGCGCGAGCTCGAGCCAGTCGAGCCCGCGCCATTTGAGGTGGCGTTGGCGTTGCACCAGCAGTTTTTCGGCGATGGGCATTGTTGCTCCCGGCTGCGGGTTTTCTGAACCTCTCCCGCTTGCGGGAGAGGTCGGCGCGAAGCGCCGGGTGAGGGCTCTCTCCTCATCGGGAGTCTCTCCGCGGAGACACCCTCTCCCCTACCCTCTCCCGCAGGCGAGAGAGGGAGCGCACCGTCTTTCGGCATCACGTCAATTGATCGAGCGGATCAAATCCTTGATCTTCTCGGCGTGCGGGCCGAGCTCCTTGGCGAGCTTGTCGAGATAGGGATCGGCGACCGCCGTGAAGCTCTTCTTGTCGACGTTGTCGACGATCTTCACGCCCATCTTCTTGAGCTTCTCCGCCGCGGTGCGTTCGAGGTCGAAGGCCTTCTGCGGCTCCTTGGAGCTGATCTCGTTCCCCGCCGCCTGCACCCAGCCCTTCTGCTCCGCCGACAGGCTCTGCCAGAGCTTGTCGGAGATGAACACCAGCGCGTTGTTGGCTTCGTGCTCGGTGATGTTCAGGACCGGCGCGACCTCGTAGTGCTTGTTGACGAGATAGACGTTGATGCTGTTTTCGGCGACGTCGACGACACCGGTCTGCAGGCTCGTGTAGACGCTGCCGAACGGCATGTGCACGGTCTGGGCGCCATAGGCCGGGAACATGGTGTCCTCGGTCGCGGTCGCCTGCACCCGGATCTTCAGGCCCTTGATGTCACCGACGTTATGGATCTCCTTCTTGGAGTACATGTGGCGCACGCCCTGCGAACCGGTCGCGATCACATGCAAACCCTGCGTGGTCTCGTCGATCATGGTCTTGAGCGCCGCGAACACTTTTGGATCGGCCAGGCCCTTGACCACGTGGTTCTCGTCGCGGAAGAGGAAGTGCAACGACATCACGCCCGCTTGCGGCGAGATCGTCGCGGTGTTCGCCGAGGAGATGATCGCAAATTCGACGTCGCCCGCTTTCACGAGCTGGAGCACCTGCGGCTCCTGCCCGAGCTGCGCGCCCGGATACTGGTCGATGATCATGGTGCCTTTGCTCAATTCCTTGAGCTTGTCGGCAAAGAGGTCGCCCGCGATCGAATAGCCGGTGTTGCGCGGCTGGTCATAGGCGAAGCGATAATGCTTCACCTCCTGTGCCGACGCGCTCGTTACGAAGAGAACAGCGGCCGTTGCCGCCAGCCCAAGCATGGATCGTGCAATCATCGTTTCCCCCTGTTTTATCGCTCGCCGCTTTAGCGGTCTAAGCGTTCGTTCGGGTGGTTGGTCACCCCTTATCCGTCTTCTTCCCAGTTCTCTGCATAAAATCGAAATCGCAGCCCTCGTCGGCCTGCATGATGGTCTCGTTGAACAGCCAGGCATAGCCGCGCCGCGCCTCGTCGGGAGCGGCTGCCGGCTTCAATAAGGCATGGCGCCGTTCCAGCTCGGCCGCATCGACCAGCAGCTCGATGCTGCGCTTGGCGACGTCGAGCCGAATCATGTCGCCGTTCTTCACCAGCGCCAGCGGCCCGCCGACGGCGGATTCCGGCGTGATGTGCAGCACGATGGTGCCGAACGCGGTGCCGCTCATACGCGCGTCGGAAATGCGCACCATGTCCTTGGTGCCGCCACGCGCGAGCTTCTTCGGGATCGGCAGATAGCCCGCCTCGGGCATGCCGGGCGCGCCCTTGGGCCCGGCATTGCGCAGCACCAGCACATCATCGGCGGTGACGTCGAGATCGGGATCGTCAACCCGCAGCGTCATATCCTCGACGGATTCGAACACCACGGCACGTCCGGTGTGCTGCAACAGTTTTGGGCTTGCAGCTGACTGCTTGATCACCGCGCCGCGCGGGGCGAGGTTACCGTGCAGGACGGCGAGGCCGCCTTCCTTCTTGATCGGATTGTCGCGCGCGCGGATCACGTCCTGGCCGGGTACGTGTTCCGCGTTGGCGGCGACATCGCGCAGGCTCTCGCCCGTGATGGTCTTCGCGTCGAGATCGACGAGGTCACCAAGCTGCGCCAGCAGTTTCGGCACGCCGCCGGCGTGATGGAAATGCTCCATGTAATGCTCGCCGGACGGCTTGAGATCGATCAGCACCGGCACCTCGCGGCCGATCTGGTCGAACACGCCGAGGTCGAGCCGGTGCGGCGAGCGATGTGCCATCGCGGTCAAATGAATCAGGCCGTTGGTCGAGCCGCCGATCGCCTGGAGCACGACTTGGGCATTCCTAAAAGATGCAGGCGTCAGCACCTCGCTCGGCTTCGGACCCTTGGTCTTGGCCATCTCGGCGGCCACCCTGCCGCTCGCTTCGGCGAGCCGAAAGCGCTCCGCATGCGGCGCGGGGATCGTCGCGCTCATCGGCAGCGACAGACCCATGGCCTCGATCATGCAGGCCATGGTGGAGGCCGTGCCCATCACCATGCAGGTGCCAACCGACGGCGCGAGACGGCCGTTGACCGCCTCGATCTCAATGTCATCCATTTCGCCGGCGCGATACTTGCCCCAGAGACGGCGGCAATCGGTGCAAGCGCCCAGCACCTCGCCCTTGTGATGACCAACCACCATGGGGCCAACGGGAATGACCACCGTCGGCAGATCGGCGCTGATTGCGGCCATCACCTGCGCCGGCAGTGTCTTGTCGCAGCCGCCGATGACGATCACCGAATCCATCGGCTGGGCGCGGATCATCTCCTCGGTGTCCATCGCCATCAGATTGCGCAGATACATCGAGGTCGGATGCGCAAAGCTCTCGGCGATCGAGATAGTCGGGAACACGAACGGCATCGCGCCCGACAGCATCACGCCGCGCTTGGCGGCCTCGATGATCTGCGGGACGTTGCCGTGGCAGGGATTGTAGTCGCTATAGGTGTTGGTGATGCCGACGATCGGGCGCTCCAGCGCGTCGTCGGAATAGCCCATGGCCTTGATGAACGCCTTGCGCAGGAACAGCGAGAAGCCGGCATCGCCATAGCTTGTCAGCCCTTTGCGCAACCCACTCGTCATCATACCGCTCCCATTACCGGGTCATTGTCGTACAGCCTGCCCCTTGATTGTCAATAAGACAGACGTCAAACCTGCTATTTTGGCCGTCGACGCCCCGGTGATGACCAGATTATTGACAATCCAAGCCTTCCCTGCTCCACAGGACGGACCGGCCGAGCGCCGGGAGGCCGAGGGCATGTCCGACACTCACACCGCAGATGCCACGATGGTCCGGCGCGACGATCCGGACGACATCGTCGCGCGGCTCGAGGAGGACATCATCTTCGGCCGCCTCGCGCCCGGCGCGCGTCTGACCGAGGACGCGCTGATGTCGGCTTACGGCACCTCGCGGCACTTCGTGCGCCAGGCGCTGGTGGATGCGCAGCGCCGCGGCATCGTCCGCCGCGAGAAGAATGTCGGCGCCACCGTGCGGTTCTACTCGGCCGAAGAGGTCCGGCAGATCTACGAGGTCCGGGAGATGCTGACCCGGCAGGCGGCGCTGATGATCCCCCTGCCCGCACCGCAAGGCCTGATCGACGAGCTCTCTGCATTGCAGCGGCAATATTGCGCGAAGGCAGAGGTGCGGGATCTGCGCGGCATCCATGAAGCCAATGACGCCTTCCACCTCGCGCTGTTCACGGCCTGCGGCAATCCATATCTGGTGCGCTCGCTGCAGGACTACATGAACCTGACGCTGCCGATGCGTGCCAAGAATCTCGCCGACCGAGACGGCCTCGCGCAATCACGGCGCCAGCACGAGCTGATGATCGAGCTGTTGAAAGGCCGCGACAGCTGGGCGCTGGCCCAGCTCTGCGTCGATCATATGCAGTTCAGCAAGAAGGATTATCTGGCGCGGATTGCGGGTGAGGCCGAGCGCTAGCGCGTGCGCCCGTTAGGCCATGGCAAGCCAAGTCGCAGGTTCAGTACCGTCTTAGCAGGCCGCGCTCCACGCTGGTATCACCATAGTCGGCGCAGGCCGCTTTCGGGTCGTTGATCAACTGCGCTCGGATGCGCCTGAACGTTTTGGCGGCCGCGTCGGACACCTCGATGCGGAATTTACCGGCATCGTAGTTTTCGCCGTCGCGGGCCTTGATGGCTGCCGCATAGGCGTCGATCATCGCCATCGCGGCATCCGTGCTGCCGAGAAGTCGGGCGCCGAGCTGGACACTGCCGGCACCATTGACCTCGTAGCCGACGCATCGTTGTTCGAGCACCGCGGACGCGGTGACGAGCTGGTCGAGAAACGTCGCCTCGGCGTCGCTGAGCATCGCGGCTCGCGCCGGGGCCGACATGATCAGCGCGAGCAGTACGACGGCTGGCAATTTGATTTTCATTGTTCTGACTCTCGCCGCCGCAATCGAACCGTGATCGCGGCACCGGCTGCCGAAATGCGATCGCGCAGATCGAGAACCAAATGCCGAAGGCAAGGTTGACCTGGATCAATGGGCAGGGCGGCCAAGCCAAAGCTCGGCCCCCGCATGCGCTCGTCCTCAATGAACCGGGGCACCGCGTCGTGATGGACATCAAAACCTTTTGTCAACCCATCGAAATAGCGCGCCGTCGGAAATAGATAGGACCGGCGTCCAGCCGCGAATCGCACGTTCTTCCCCGTATTCCCTCCCGAATGAAATGCCATGACCGAACAAACCCTGACCGAGCCGATCGTCGAGTCGCAGGAGCGATCCCGCGGTTTTACGTGCTACCAGACGATCCTCGTTGCGCTGCTGGCGCTGGTCCAGTTCACGATCATCATCGATTTCATGATCATGTCGCCGCTCGGCGCCATCATGATGCCGGCGCTCGATATTTCGGCCGCTCAGTTCGGCGTGGCGGTCTCGGCCTATGCGTTCAGCGCGGGAATTTCCGGCATCCTGGCGGCCGGCTTCGCCGACCGGTTCGACCGCAAACGGCTGCTGTTGTTCTTCTACGCCGGCTTCACCCTCGGCACGGCGCTGTGCGCGATCGCGCCCAACTATCATCTGTTGCTGCTGGGGCGATCGTGACCGGCCTGTTCGGCGGCGTGATCGGCTCGGTCGTGCTCGCCATCGTCACCGATCTGTTCACGCTGCAATTGCGCGGCCGCGTCATGGGTTTCGTGCAAACCGCCTTCGCTGCAAGCCAGGTGCTGGGCATCCCAGCCGGCCTTTTCCTCGCCAACCAGTGGAACTGGCACGTCGCGTTCGGCGCGCTGGTCGGCCTGTCGGTGATCGGGATGATCGCCGTGATGCTCCTGATGAAGCCGGTGAACGGCCATCTCGGGCTGAAGCAGGATCGAAACCCGTTCCGGCATCTGATCGCAACGGTCTCTCAGCCGCGTTATTGGATGGCGTTCTCGGTGACGACCCTGCTGGCGACCGGCGGCTACATGCTGATGCCGTTCGGCAGCGCCTACACCGTGCACAATCTCGGCATCGACATCGTGCATCTGCCGACGATCTATCTCGTCTCCGGCCTGTTCAGCATTGTCATCGGCCCGCTGGTGGGACGCGCGAGCGATGCCTTCGGCAAATACTCGACCTTCGTCTTCGGCAGCGCGATGTCCATCGTCATGGTGCTGATCTACACCCATCTCGGCGAGGTGAGCCTGACGGTCGCGATCCTGGTCAACGTCCTGATGTTCGTCGGCATCTTCTCCCGCATGATTCCGTCGCAGGCGCTGATTTCCGCAATCCCCGAGCCGGCGCAACGCGGCTCCTTCAGCGCGGTCAGCGCGTCGCTGCAGCAGCTCTCCGGCGGGCTCGGCTCCGTGCTCGCCGCCGCGCTGATCGCGCAGGATCCCGACGGTACGCTCCGGCACTTCGACCGGCTGGGATACGTCGTCGTGACGACGGCCGTGATTTCCCTGATCCTGATGTACTTTGTGCAGCGGCCCATCGCGGCCCAGGCCGGCAAACGCGTTGTCTAGGGCGTCGTTTCCGACGCCCTGGATTTGCGAATGCGCTCCTACCGCTTATTCCAATCGATGATGCGACTTGTGTCGCCGTCGAACTCGTTGCTGCAGAACGCGCCGCCCTGATAGTGATCGCCGACCGGATCTGGCTTCAGCTTGGCCTGCTCGGCCATCGCATGTGCCACGTGGTCCTCGGAGCGCCCCGTCGGACGGTAGCCGAACTCGTAGGCGCGGTGGTTGTCCCACCAGGCGCGCTCGTTCAGGGACACGCCGTAGAAGATCTCGAAATGAATGTCGGGATGCTCGAGCCCGATCTGGCAGAGCTGCACCAGATCTTCCGGCTTCAGCCAGATCGAGATCCGGCGAAGGTCCAGGGGCACGTCGCCGAAATTGCCAATGCGAAGGCAAGTCACCTTCAAGCCGTGCTTGTCGGCATAGAGCGCCCCGACCGCTTCGCCGAACACCTTGCTGACGCCATAGCGGCCGTCGGGGCGCGGGGTCACGTCGGTGCCGATCTTGTGGTGGCGCGGATAGAATCCGACGGCATGGTTCGAGGAGGCAAACACCACGCGCTTGACGCCCTTGCGATATGCAGCCTCGAACAGATTGTAGCCGCCGATGATGTTGGCCTGGAGGATGTCGTTCCAGGGACCTTCGACCGAATAGCCGCCGAAATGGATGATGCCGTCGACGCCCTCGCAGATCGCCTCGCACTGCGCCAGGTCAGAGAGATCCGCCGCCTTGAATTCCTCGTTCGCGCCGAGGTCCTTCGGCGGGCGGATATCAGAGAGCAGCAGGTCCGGATAGATCGGCGGCAGCAGTTTCCGCAGACGCGTTCCGATCCCGCCCGAAGCTCCCGTCATCAAGATACGCGGCATGTCTTTCCTCGCCTTTGGCAACCAATTTGCGGTCACATGTCTCTAATGATAGCAGGATTGTCCAGAGGGAACGAAACGAGAGAACCGACATGAATGAGGCATCGTCCCATCCCCAGGAGCGGCCAGGCTGGCGGCCGGCGAGCTACTATCCCGATCCGGCGATAAAGGCACTCGATCCCCGCTTCGAAAAATACTGGCTAAAACTCTCGGCGGTGGAGCGGCTGACGACCGGCCTGCGCTGGGCCGAGGGTCCGGTGTGGTTCGGCGATGGTCGCTATCTCCTGTGCAGCGACATTCCGAACCAGCGCATCGTCAAATGGGAAGAGGAGACCGGCGCGGTCTCGGTGTTCCGCAAGCCCTCCAATTTCGCCAACGGCAACACCAGGGATCGCCAGGGTCGGCTCGTCACCTGCGAGCATGGTGGGCGCCGCGTGACCCGCACCGAATATGACGGCGAGATCACCGTGCTGATGGATCAATTCAACGGCAAGCGGTTAAACTCACCGAACGATGTCATTGTTAAATCGGACGGCTCGATCTGGTTCACCGATCCAACCTTCGGCCTGCTAGGCAATTACGAGGGCTACAAGGCCGAGCCGGACATTGATCCGAATGTCTACCGGCTCGATCCCACAACCGGTAATGCGACCATCGTCGCCGAAGGCGTGCTGGGTCCGAACGGGCTGTGCTTCTCGCCGGACGAGAAAATTCTTTATGTGGTGGAATCGCGCGGCGTGCCGAACCGCAAGATCCTCGCCTATGACGTCTCGGCGGATGGCACCACGATCTCGAACAAGCGCGTCTTCATCGACGCAGGCCCGGGCACGCCGGACGGCATGCGCTGCGACATCGACGGCAATCTCTGGTGCGGCTGGGGCATGGGCGATCCCGAGCTCGACGGCGTCGTGGTGTTCGCCCCCGACGGCGTCATGATCGGCCGCATCGCACTGCCCGAACGTTGCGCCAACCTCTGCTTCGGCGGCGTCAGGCGCAACCGCCTGTTCATGGCGGCGAGCCAGTCGATCTACGCGTTGTATGTGAACACGCAAGGAGCGGTCGGGGGATAGTTTCGCCGCCGTCGTTGCGAGTCCGTAGCCCGGATGGAGCGAAGCGCAATCCGGGACAGTCCCCGCATTCCGCTTCGCTCCATGCGGGCTACGAAAAAATAAAAACGCCGGAGCGGTGGCCGCTCCGGCGTTTTGTTGGTTCAGGCGATAAAGCCTACGCCGCGTTGAAGCCCGCAACTGCCTTCACTTCTAGGAAGTCCTCGAGGCCGTACTTGCCCCACTCGCGGCCGTTGCCGGACTGCTTGTAGCCGCCGAACGGTGCGCTGCGATCGTTGGGCACGCCCTGCAGATTGACGTTGCCGGCGCGGATCTGCCGGCCGACGCGCTTGGCGTCCTCGACGGAAGCACCCGTGACGTAGCCGGCAAGCCCATAGGGCGTGTCGTTGGCGATGTGCACGGCCTCGGCTTCGTCCTTGGCGCCGATGATGGTGAGCACCGGTCCGAAGATCTCTTCACGCGCAATCGTCATGTCGGGGGTGACGTCGGCAAAGATGGTGGGACGGACATAGAAGCCCTTGTTGACGCCTTCGGGCAGGCCGGGGCCGCCGGCGACGAGCGTTGCGCCCTCATCGATGCCCTTCTTGATCAGGCCCTGGATCTTGTCCCACTGGCCGCGGTTGACCACCGGACCAATGGTGGTGCCTTCGGCGCGCGGATCGCCCGCCTTGGTCTTGTCGGCGACCGCCTTCGCGATCGCGGCGACTTCCTTCATCTTCGAGGCCGGCACGATCATGCGCGAGGGCGCGTTGCAGGACTGGCCGGAGTTGTTGAACATGTGCATCACGCCGCCGGTCACCGCCTTCGTGAGGTCGGCGCCTTCGAGAATGACGTTCGGCGACTTGCCGCCGAGTTCCTGGCTGACGCGCTTCACGGTCGGTGCGGCGCGCTTGGCCACGTCGATGCCGGCGCGGGTCGAGCCGGTGAAGGAGATCATGTCGATATCGGGATGCTCGCTCATGGCGGCGCCGACCTCGGGGCCGAGACCGTTGACGAGATTGAATACGCCCTTCGGCACGCCGGCTTCATGCAGGATTTGCGCGAAGATCAGCGCCGAGGTCGGGGTGAACTCCGACGGCTTCAGGATCATGGTGCAGCCGGCGGCAAGCGCGGGCGCGACCTTGCAGGCGATCTGGTTGAGCGGCCAGTTCCAGGGCGTGATCATGCCGACCACGCCGACCGGCTCGCGCAGCACCATGGCGGTGCCGACCGGTTCCTCGAAATGATAGTTCTTGAGCACGTCGAGCGTGGTCATGAGGTGGCCGAGACCAGCGCCGGCCTGCAGCTTCTCCGCCATCGGCAGCGGCGCACCCATTTCGTCGGAGACGGCAGCACCGATCTCCTTGAGGCGGCCCTTGTAGATCTCGATGACCTTGGTGAGCAGCGCGACGCGCTCGTCACGGCTGGTCTGGGAGAACGTCACGAACGCGCGCTTGGCGGCGGCAACGGCTTTATCAACGTCGGCCTTGGAGCCCAGCGCAACCTCGTACATCGCCTCTTCCGTCGCCGGATTGACCACGGCGGTGGACTTCTTGACGGCGGGATCGACCCAGGCGCCGTCGATGTAGAACTGCATGCGATTGACCATAGTGAACCTCTTCTTGGGGGCTTGGGGGCGTTTCGGCAGGCATCCTTGCACGAAAGCGCCGGCAATTGAACCCGCCATATGCGGGGCCAGCATTGCGGCGGACGGAGGTTATATGAGCCGATGGCGGAGGGGTGGCAAGGTCTCGCCTCACTCACGATGTCATCCCGGCCTAGTGCCCATTGCGCGCTAGGCCGGGATGACGAACTACACAGCCATCTTCCGATGCAACACCGGCGCGCCGGTGGTGAGGCTTTCGGCCGCATCGATGATGGCGTTGGCGTCGATGCCGTAGTGGCGGTAGAGGTCGGCGATGGTGCCGGTCTGGCCGAACTGCTCGACGCCGAGTGCCTCGACGCGATGGCCGCGGACGCTGCCGAGCCAGCCGAGCGCCGCCGGATGTCCGTCGATCACGGTCACGATGCCGCAGTCGCGCGGCAGCGGCGCGAGCAGTTTTTCGATGTGGCTGAGATGCTGCACGCCGCGCCGATCCCGGCGCAATTTCCGTGCGGCGGTCCACCCCGCATGCAGACGATCTGCGGACGTGATCGCGAGCAGGCCGATGTCGCGCCGGCTCTCGCCGATGAAGCCAGTCGCTTCGATCGCTTCCGGCGCAACTGCGCCGGTATAGGCGATGACGGCTTCGGCATTGGGGCCCGGCTTGCGCAGCCAATAGGCGCCGTCGGTGATGCCCTGCGCGAGCTCCGGCGTCATGATCCGCTGCGCCTGCTCGATCGAGCGCGTCGAGAGCCGCAAATAGACCGAGCCGCCCTCGCCCGGATCGCGCTGCATGTGGTTGAAACCCCACCCCATGATCACGGCGAGCTCGTCGACGAAGGCAGGCTCGAACGAGGCGAGGCCGTCCTGCGCCATGCCGATCAAAGGCGTTGCGATCGACTGGTGCGCGCCGCCTTCGGGTGCCAGCGTGATGCCCGACGGCGTTGCCGCCACCATGAAGCGGGCATCCTGGTAGCATGCATAGTTCAGCGCATCGAGACCGCGCTCGATGAAGGGATCGTAGAGCGTGCCGACCGGCAGCAACCGCTCGCCGTTGATCTGGTGCGACAGGCCGAGCGCCGAGAGCATGATGAACAGGTTCATCTCGGCGATGCCGAGTTCGAGATGCTGGCCCTTGGGCGAGAAGTCCCAGTTGAAGGTGGATGGAATTTTCTCGCTGCGGAATAAGTCCGCCTTCTCGCCGCGCGCAAACAGGCCGCGCCGGTTCACCCACGGACCGAGATTGGTCGAGACGGTGACGTCAGGCGACGTCGTCACGATGCGCCTGGCAAGCTCGCTGTCGCCGCGCGCGATCTCGTTCAGCACCAGCCCAAAACCTTGCTGGGTCGACATCTGCGGCGCCGGCTTGAAGGCGAGCTGCGACGGCACCTCGATCACAGGCGCGGTGAGCCGGCGGCCGTCCTGGTTGAACGGCACGCCCGCGAGGAAGGCGTCGAGCTCGGCAGGACTTTGCGCGAGACCCTCGTATCTGTCCCATTCGTGTCCGGGCCGGATGTTCTGGCTGTCGCGATATTTCTCCATCTGCGCGACTGTCATCAGGCCGGCGTGGTTGTCCTTGTGGCCCTGGAACGGCAGGCCGACGCCCTTGATGGTGTAGGCGATAAAGCAGACCGGGCGATCGTGATCGATGGATTCGAACGCATCCAGCATGCTCGCCATATCATGGCCGCCGAGGTTCGACATCAGCGCCAGCAATTCGTCGTCGCTGCGCTTGTCGATCAGTTTGGTGATGGGGCCCTGATCGCCGATCTCATCGTGAAGATGTTTGCGGAACGCCGCGCCGCCCTGAAAACACAAGGCGGCGTAGAGCGCGTTCGGGCAATTGTCGATCCAGCGCTTCAACGCCTCGCCGCCAGCTTCGGCAAAGGCCTCGCGCATCAGGCGGCCGTATTTCACGATCACCACGTCCCAGCCGAAATTGCGGAATACGGTCTCGAACTTTTCCCAGAGGCCTTCGCGGACGACGGCGTCCAGCGACTGCCTGTTGTAGTCGACCACCCACCAGGTGTTGCGCAGGCCGTGCTTCCAGCCTTCCGCCAGCGCCTCGAAGATGTTGCCCTCGTCCATCTCGGCGTCGCCGACCAGCGCAATCATCCGCCCTTCGCGGCGATCCTTCATCCAGCCATGTGCCTTGACGTAGTCCTGCACCAGCGAGGCGAACAGCGTCTGCGCGACGCCGAGGCCGACCGAGCCCGTGGAGAAATCGACGTCGTCGACGTCCTTGGTGCGCGAGGGATAGGACTGCGCGCCCTTGAAGCCACGAAAATTCTCCAGCTTCTCGCGGCTCTGCCGGCCGAACAGATACTGGATGGCGTGGAACACCGGGCTCGCATGCGGCTTCACCGCGACGCGATCTTCGGGCTTCAGCACGTGGAAATACAGCGCCGACATGATGGTTGCGAGCGAGGCCGACGAGGCCTGATGTCCCCCAACCTTGAGGCCGTCCGCGTTCGCGCGGACGTGGTTGGCGTGATGGATGGTCCATGACGACAGCCACAGCGCCTTGCGGGCGAGCGCGGTCAATGTGTCGAGGCGGGCGGTATCAACGGGCATGGCAATGCTCCCGGAAAACAGGTGCCGATGATACCCCTGCCGGAAGCGCCAAACTTCTCAATTTTTCGCGCAGTACCAGCCCATATTGGGATATCTTACCAATCGATCGGTAAAAACGACAGGTTCATCCCAATGCCCGCCCTCGACGCCATCGACCGAAAAATCCTCAGCTACCTCCAGAACGACAGCCGGCTGACCATGCAGGAGCTGGCCGATAAGGTCGGGCTGTCGGTGTCGCCCTGCCATCGCCGGGTCAAACTGCTCGAGGAACGCGGCGTCATCTCGCGCTACATCGCGACCGTCGACCAGAAGGCGCTGGGGCTGCATGTCAGCGTCTTCATCTCGATCAAGCTGGCGCGGCAGAAGGAGGAGGACCTCAACCGCTTCGCGCGCGCGATCTCGAAATGGGACGAGGTGCTGGAATGCTACCTGATGACCGGCAACCGCGACTATCTTTTGCGCGTCGTCGCAGCCGACCTCGCCTCCTACGAGACCTTCCTCAAGACCAAGCTGACCCGGCTCGACGGCATCGCCTCGATCGAGTCGAGCTTCGCGCTCAGCCAGGTGAAATATTCGATCGCGCTACCGGTGTGAGGCATCATCGCCACGGCTGCACGATGATCTTGGTGTGCGCTTCAGGATTGGCGAGATCGGCGAAAGCCTTTGCGACGCCATCGATGCCGATCTCGGCCGTCACCATCGCAGCCGCATCCACCTTCCCTTCCGCGATCAGGCGCAGCGAAGCTGCGAATTCGTCCGGCGTGTAGCCGAGCACGTACTGAACGTTGAGCTCCTTCATGATGCCGAGCATGGGCTCGCTCCTGTCGGTCTCCATGCAGACGCCGACCACGACGATCCTGGCATCGCGCGGCGCGCCTTCGAACACCTGCTGCAACAGACCAGGCACGCCGACGCATTCGAAGATGATCGCGGGCTTCAGCGCGGGCAGCATCGCCTGGAACGGCGGGCGCGCCGCCTTTTCCGCGTCCGACATTTGCGCATGCTCGGCCCAGATCGCATAGGGCTGCGACACCCTTGGATCCACGACGATATCGGCGCCGAGTTTTGCCGCAAGCGCGCGCCGCGCCGGCGAATAGTCGGCCGCGACGATCGGATGCAGGCCCTTGAGCTTCAGCGCCGCAATCACCGCGAGCCCAACCGGGCCGCAGCCGATCACGAGCGGCACTTCGCCGCCTCGGATATTGGCCTTGGCAACGGCGTGAACACCGACCGCGAGCGGTTCGGTGAGCGCGGCATGCTCCGGCGCGAGACCGTTGGGTACCTCGAGCAGCAGCGCTTCGCTCAGTAGCATCGCCTCGGCATAGCCGCCAATATTTTCGTTGGAATAGCCGATGCCCTCGATGCCCTGCGGCGTCACGAGGGCCGGCAGCGAGCACACGCGCGTGCCCGGCTTGAGCTTGCGCACAGTGCCCGGGCCGAAATCGACGATCTCGCAGCAGAACTCATGGCCGAACACGACGTCGCGGGCGAGGTCCATCGGCTTGCGGCCGCTCTTTCGCGCCATCTCCACCATGCGATGGGCGTGCTGGCGCGCGTGCAGGTCAGAGCCGCAGATGCCGCAGGCGAGCGTCTTGACCAGCACCTGGCCGGGGCCGGGCTTTGGCTCCGCCATCCGATCGACGACAATCTCACCGTTCCTGAAAATCGCAGCGCGCATTCGGCTCCTCCCGGCTTGTTGGAGCCATTGATAGCACGAAGCGGACGCGTGAACTTGCGTCAGGGGTTCGGGGAACGCTCTTCCATGATCAGGAGCTGGGCGCGACGGATGCGCTCCCGATGGGCGATGTAGAGGCCGCTGGCGACGATGAAGGCTGCACCGGTGACGGTCCAGACATCAGGCACTTCGCCGAACAGGAAGAAGCCGAGAATGCTGACCCAGAGCAACTGAGTGTAGGAGAACGGCGCCAGCACCGAGGCATCGCCGTAGCGATAGGCCAGGACGATGATCCACTGGCCGACGGTGGAGGCGACGCCGATCACGATGCCAAGCCCGATCGCGGTCCAGGTCGGCGTGACCCAGACGAATGGTACCATCAGGGAGAGGATCGCAACGCCCGTCAGCGCCGAATAGGCCATGGTGGTGAGGACGGCTTCGCGCCCGCTCATCATGCGCGTCAGGATCAGCGCCGCAGCCCAGCAGAACGCCGAGACGATCGGGAAGAACGCGGCGGCGTGAAACGCGCTGGAGCCCGGGCGCAGGATGATCATCACGCCCGTCAAGCCGATCGCGGTGGCGATCCAGCGGCGCATGCCCACCTTCTCGCTCAGGAACACGATCGAGAGCGCGGTGACGAACAGTGGCGAGACGAACCCGGTCGCGGACGCTTCCGCGATCGGCAGGAAGCTCAGGCCGGTGATGAAGAACAGCGAAGAGCCGAGCAATGCCGCGCCGCGCATCAGCTGCAGGCCGAGGCGCTCGGTGCGCATGGCATGAAGCGGCGAGCCCGGCAGCATTACCGGCGTGAACATCAGCGCGAACGTTACGAAGCGGATCCAGGTGATCTCGATCGACGGCAGGCTCGACGACAGATATTTCGCGGTGACATCGGAGCAGCCGAGAAAGATCGTCGACAGCAGCACCAGCGCGATGCCCTTGAAGGGATGATCGACGCGCGCCGGCGCGCGGCGCGCCTGCGGCTTCTTTTCCGGCATGAGCATGGGAATACTGTCGAGCCTTGCGGCTGCGGCGGGCGGCGGGGTCACGGCTGGAACCTAGGAGATGCGAATCGGGAATGATCGTAAAAAACGATAATTGCGCCGCTTTCACAACTTCCGAAAACAGGATGCCGATATGCGCTCACGTCCGCGCGCGTCAAGACTCCATTAACAATGGGCGTTTGTGCACTACAGCATGGGCAGGCCGCGCGGCTTCGGACCGCGCGGAAACGCCGCATCGAGCGCCGCGATCTCGTCTTTCGTCAGCACGAGATCGCCGGCCGCGGCATTTTCGCCGGCGTGTTCCGCGGACGACGCCTTCGGGATGGCGAACACCGTAGTCGCACGGGTGAGGAAGCTCAGCGCGATCTGGCGCGGCGTTGCGCGACGCGCCTCCGCGATGCGCGCCAGCACTACACCGCCCTTGCTGTTGCTCGCAGGGAAATCGTCGTGGCCGAACGGCGAGTAGGCGACCACGGCGACACCATGCTGTTCGCACCACGGGATCACCGCGTGCTCGATCGCGCGTTCCCTCAGATGATAGAGCACCTGATTGCAGGCGATGCGGCCTTCGCCGGCAGCGTCGAGCATCTCGTCGAGATCATCGGCATCGAAATTGGAGACACCCCAGGATTTGATCTTGCCGGCCTTCACCAGTTCCTCGAACGCGGCCACAGTGTCCTCCAGCGGATACGAGCCGCGCCAATGCAGCAGATAGCAGTCGAGCCGATCCGTCTTCAGCCGCTTCAGCGAGCGCTCACAGGCGGTGATGGTTCCGCGGCGCGAGGCGTTGCTCGGCAGCACCTTTGACACGAGGAACACCTCGTCGCGTCGCCCCGCGATCGCATCGGCAATGACGAGCTCGGCGTCGCCATACATCTCGGCAGTGTCGATGTGGGTCATGCCGAGATCGAGCCCGCGCTGAAGCGCCGCGATCGCGCGCTTGCGATCGCCGTGGTCGAGATACCAGGTGCCCTGCCCGATGACAGAGACGCTGGCGCCGGTTTTGCCGAAGGGGTTCGTGTTCATATTTGCTCCGATACCACTCGTTCGCTCAGGCAACCGCCATCGAGCTCAAGAGTTCAATCCGCCGATGTCAGCGACCAGTACGCTACCGGTCGCAGATTCCGTGATGTAGAGCTGATCTTTGTTCGCGCCACCAATCGCGACATTGGTGCAGTTCGGCCCGGCACACGACTTCACCCGCGCGATCAATTCGCCGTTGGGCGCGAACACGAAGACATGGCCGAGCGATGCGTGGCCGACGAACAGACGGCCCTTGGCATCCATGGTCAAGCCATCGGGGCCGCTGGTACCGAACAGCGAACAGAAGCGGCCGACCTTCGACACGCTGCCGTCCTTCATGAAAGGCAACCGCCACACCGCGTTGTCGCGCGTCATCGCGACGAACAGCACGGTCTCGGTTGGATCGAGCACCAGACCGTTCGGACTGATGCCGGTGTCGATCAGGCAATCCAGGCGGCCGCCTGGCGTCAGGCGATAGACACGGCCGCTGGGGTCATGCAGGCCGGTCTGCCCCTGGTCGGTGAAATAGATATCGCCGTTGGACGCGAGATGCAGGTCGTTGCAGCCGCGGAAGGATTCCGAATTGCGCGAGGTCAGCACCGGCGCCACGTGCCCCGCGTTGGCGTCGAACTCCATGATGCCGTGCCTGTAGTCGGCGACCAGGATGCGGCCGTCGGCCGCGATTTTCAGCCCGTTCGGCCAGCCTTCATATTCAATCGCCAACGACCACTCGCCGTCGGGCGCAATGCGGAAGATCCGGCCGAACGGAATGTCGACGATGTAGAGATTGCCATCCCTGTCGAACGACGGCCCTTCGATGAAGGAGTCCGTCGGCACGCCCGGCCGGTTGGCATCGGCCCAATCCGTCCGCTCGCCTTTGCGGCGGAATTTGTCTGGCATGGCGGAAAAGAGCCTGGTCTCGATCAGGCGCGGCGGCGTTTCCAGGTACATCATTGTTGTTGTTGTCGTTGTTGATGGGGGAGAGCGCGGCAACATAGGGCACAATGGGGCGTGCGTCGATTGGGCTGAGGCGTAGCGCCCCGCCCCCGCTGTCATTCCCCGCGACCCGGCTACGCCAAGGCTTCGCCGGGGTCGAGGTCCAGGGGCGCCGAAGCTTTAGCGTAGGCGTCAAGCGGGGAATCCAGTACGCCGTGGCCTTACCGCTTGATCACAGGCGTCTCGGCGTACTGGATCGCCCGGTCAAGCCGGGCGATAACGGCGGAGTATTCGGCGACGACCGAGAAAGCGCCCCTACCCCGCGGCGCCCGCGACCTTCGCCTGCTTTACTGGAGCCACCTCGGTCGTCGCGATCAGGCGCTTCAGTTCAGGAATGCAGGAGCCGCAATTGGTGCCGGCCTTGAGCTTTGTGCCGATCTCGGCCGCTGTGCGCGCGCCTGCGGCGATGGTGTCGCAGATGGTGCCGCGGCCGACGCCGAAGCAGGCGCAGACGACGGGGCCGGTCGAAGCCGCGCCCTCGCTCGACTTGCCGGACAGCAGCATGCGCCGCTGCTCGTCGGTGACATTGTCGGCCACGAACAGGCTCTTCACCACCTCCCAGTCGCCGGCGTCATGCGCGGGGCCGACGAACAGGCAGGTTTCGATGCGGTCGCCCGCAAACGAC
Organism: Bradyrhizobium sp. MI1.11; assembly: GCF_055811255.1. NCBI lineage: Bacteria > Pseudomonadati > Pseudomonadota > Alphaproteobacteria > Hyphomicrobiales > Nitrobacteraceae > Bradyrhizobium > Bradyrhizobium sp. MI1.11. The sequence goes on along the minus strand of NZ_JBVVPM010000001.1, from coordinate 142,597 downwards.
GCTGCGCGATAAACGCCGCCGCCGAAGTCGCGATAGTCGGCGACGTCCTCGCCGGCAACGCCTTCGAGCCAGGCCGGCCAGCGCGACAGATCCGCATTGTCGGCGAAGAGATAGCCGAAGCCGCCGGCAACAGTGACGCGGGTCCACATCAGGTTCGGCGGCAGCTCCAGCTGCTTGCGCGACAACGCAAAGCCGCGGAAGACGTATTCATAGGGCGAGATCGCGGCCGGTGTCGCCTTGGACTCCGGCTGTCCCGAGAACGGATCGGTGAACGGTGCGACCAGCGCCCCCACGCGACCGTGCGAGGCGTTCATCGCACTCCAGTGGATCGGCGCGAATAGCGTGCCGCGCTGCTGCCGGTCGCTGACGACGACCTTGAGGGTGCACTGGCCGTAGTCGGTGGTGATGCGGGCATAGCCGTCGTGGACGACGTTGTATTTGTTGGCGTCATCGGGATGAATCTCGACGAACGGCTCGGGCAGATGCGCGCCGAGCCGCTGGCTGAGGCCCGTGCGCGTCATGGTGTGCCACTGGTCGCGGATGCGGCCGGTGTTGAGCCGCAGCGGTCGCGACGGTCCGGTCTCGCCACGCAGCGCCGGCACCTCCGGCGCGACGAAGCGGCCCTTGCCGTCATTGGTGAAGAACCCGCCGGCCGCGAAGAAGCGCTCGCCGGGCGCCTCGCCCTGGCGCGCGGGCCACTGCACGGGCTTCAAGGCGTCAAACGCCTCGTCCGACAGCGAAGTCAGCGCGCCGATGTCGAAGTCGCGGCTGCCATCGTTCTCGAACGCGGAGAGCGCGGCGTGCTCGCGAAAGATGTCGGCTGCGGATTTGTAATTAAAGCTGTCGCCGAAGCCGAGGCGCTTTGCGGTTTCGCTCAGGATCCACCAGTCCGGCCGCGCCTCGCCGGGCGCCGGCAGGAACGAGCGCTGGCGCGAGATCCGGCGCTCGGAATTGGTCACGGTGCCCGACTTCTCGCCCCAGGCGAGCGCGGGCAGCAGCACGTGCGGTCCGGCCTCGACGGTGTCGTTGGAGAGCACGTTCTCGGAGACCACGAACAGCTCGAGCTTCTTCAGCGCCTCGCGCACGAAGTCGGCATCGGGCAGCGAGACCGCGGGGTTGGTGCCCATCACCCATAGCGCCTTGACCTCGCCGCGGTTGATGGCTTCGAACAGCTGCACCGCCTTCAACCCTTCATGGGTGGCGATGCGCGGCGCCTTCCAGAACCGCCGCACGCGATCGATGTCCGGCGGCGTGAAGTTCATGTGCGCAGCGAGCTGATTGGCGAGGCCGCCGACCTCACGGCCGCCCATCGCGTTGGGCTGGCCGGTGAGCGAGAACGGCGAGGCACCCGGCTTGCCGATGCGCCCCGTTGCGAGATGGCAGTTCAAGATCGCGTTGACCTTGTCGGTGCCCTGCGCCGATTGGTTGACACCTTGCGAGTACAGCGTGACGACGCGGGGCGTGTCACGGAACATCTTGAAGAAGGTCGCAACGTCCTGCTCGGAGAGGCCCGTCGCCAGTGCGGTCGCGGTGACGCTGCCGGCGATGCTACGTGCACGCGCCAGCGCGTCGTCAAAGCCCGAGGTGTTTTGCGCGATGTAGTCCTGATCGAGGGCACCATTGTCGGCGAGGTGAACGAACAGGCCGGAGAACAACGCCGTGTCGGTGCCCGGCTTGAGGCCAAGGAACAGATCGACGTCGGTCGCGGTGTCGGTGCGGCGCGGATCGATCACGATCATGCGGGCGCCGCGTTCCTGCCGGTTCTTCAACATGCGCTGGAACAGCACGGGATGGCACCAGGCGGCATTCGAGCCGACGAACACCAGCAGATCGGCCTGATCGAGATCCTCGTAGCAGCCGGGTACGGTGTCGGCGCCGAAGGCGCGGCGGTGACCGGCGACCGAGGACGACATGCAGAGCCGCGAATTGGTGTCGACGTTGGCCGTGCCGACAAAGCCCTTCATCAGCTTGTTGGCGACGTAATAGTCCTCGGTCAGCAGTTGGCCCGAGAGATAGAATGCGACCGCGTCAGCGCCGTCGCGCGCGACGATGTGCTGCATGCGGTGGGCGACGTGATCGAGCGCATCGCTCCAGGCGACGCGTTCGAGCACGCCCTTGCAGCGGATCATCGGATAGAGCAGCCGGCTTTCGAGCCCGACGGTCTCGCCGAGCGCCGAGCCCTTGGAGCACAGCCGGCCGAAATTGGCAGGATGATCGGGATCGCCCGCGATCGCCGCGCCGCCCTTGCCGTCTGGCGTCGCCAGCACGCCGCAGCCTACGCCGCAATACGGACAGGTCGTCTTGGTGGCGCGGAGCGTGGGATCGATCGCCGTCATATCAAGCCGCCTCTATCAAGCCGCTTTGGAGGGACGCGCGAGCGCGCGGCCGAATATCATGTCGGCGCGGATGGCCGCCACCTTTTCGCGATTGCGGATCAGTTCGAGATACCAGAGCGCATCGACGGTATCGCCGATCAGCAGAGCGCCGGTGAGCCGGCCCGCGGCGATGACGAGCTTCTTGTAAGTGCCGCGCCTGCGGTCTGACAGCACGAGGCTCTCGCTGCCCTCCCCGCCCATGAAGTCACCGGCGGAGAACACGCTGACGCCCGACACCTTCAGATTGGTCGAGACCACGCTGCCCTGATAGGCCGCGGGACGGCCGGCAAGGTGTCGCGCCAGCACGCGTGCCTGCTCGTAGGCGGGTTCGACCAGGCCGTAGCAGATGCCGCGATGCTCGGCGCATTCGCCGAGCGCGTAGATATCTGGTGACGCCGTCTGCATCTCATCGTTGACGACGATGCCGCGATTGACGGCGATGCCGGCGTCCTTTGCCAGCGCAATGTTGGGCCTGATGCCGGCGGCGAAGATCACGGCATCGGCCTCGATGCGGCTGCCGTCGGCAAGCTCGACCGCTTCGACATGACCCTCGCCATGGATGCGGGCTGTGGATGCATTGAGCAGGATGCGAATGCCCTTGCGCTCGACCAGTGTCTTGAGCAGGTCGGCGGCGGGGGCATCGAGCTGGCGCTCCATCAGCCGGTCCATCAGGTGCAGCAGCGTCACGGGCGCTCCGGCCTTGGCGAGGCCGTAAGCCGCTTCGAGTCCGAGCAGACCGCCGCCGACCACGACGACGCGCTTCCTGGCGGCAGCGAGCGTCAGCAGCAGATCGACGTCGCGGGTGTCGCGAAAGGTGTGCACGCCGGAAAGGTCGGCGCCGGGCACGTTGAGCCGCAGCGGCGTCGAGCCGACGGCGAGCACGAGCTTGGAGTATTCCATACTCTCTTCGCCTTCGATCTTGAGCTCGCGTCGGCCGGTGTCGATCTCGGTGACGCGATAGCCGTAGCGCACCGTGACGCCGCGATGGCGCCACCAGTCGGCGGGCCGGAGCTCGATCTCGTGCGAGCCGGTCTCGCCGGCCAGCACGGAGGAGAGCAGAACGCGGTTGTAAGCGAGCCGCGGCTCTTCGCCGATCACGGCGACCGCGTAGCGGCCGAGCGAGGTCTTGGCGAGCTCGTCGACCAGACGCGCGGCCGCCATACCGTTACCGACGATGACCAGCGGTTCACTCACAACGCATCTCCTATTCGGCGGCCTGCGGCTGTGCGCCGTAGGCCTCGGAAATCATGTAGCCGGACAATACGCCGTAGGCGTCGGTCCAGGCGGTAGCCAGTTCGGGCGTCCAGGCTTCGCCGAGGCCCTTCTCCAGGGTCCACAGCAAGGTCGCGCCGACCACCGGGTAGTGCTCGGCCTTGGCGCCGTAGCCGACGTGACGCTTCGCAAGCGCCGAGGCCGCGGGAAGAATCGAGTCCAGGTTCGACAGACCGCCGACGACGGCGGCGAGCATGCCCATCAGCTTCTTGCGCTGCTCGGTCATGTCCTCGGGAAACATCGCGCGCACGGACGGCGCCACCTCGAACAGGCGATCGTAGAACAGCACCGCGGCCTGCGCGGAAATCGGCGCGACCTTGGCAAAGCTCTGTTGGACGAGGGTGATCTGTTCTGGCGTCATGATGTTCTCCTGCCTGTTGGGTTTGCCTTGGTGCGCGCCATTGCGAACCAGGTTCATTGTCAAACTGTCGGGCAATGCTTCTCCCCGCGTACGGGGAGAAGCGAGATTCGTACCAAGTGTTAAACTCGCGCGCCGGCGAGGCTTGAGGCGCCCTCACCTTGCGGGCTGCGACGCAGATAGAACCACCAGGTCAGCGCGAGACAGGAGGCGTAGAAGCCGAGATAGATCGCGAGCGCGAGCTGCGGGCCGCCGGTCAGCGCGATCGACTTGCCGAATCCGGTCGGGATCAGATAGCCGCCGACTGCGCCGACCGCGCCGATGAAGCCGACCGCGGCACCGCTCTCGATGCTCGCCGTCTTCAAGGCGAGCGCGCGCTCCGCATCGCCCTTGCCGCGCACCCTGAACAAATTCTGCTCGCGGAAGATCGAGGGGATCATGCGGTAGGTCGAGCCGTTGCCGATGCCCGTCGTCACGAACAGGACCAGGAACATCGACAGAAAGCCGATGAAATCCTTGTGCCCGACGAAATAGAGCACGCCGATCGTGGCGCCTGCCATCACGATGAAATTCCAGAACGTGATCACCGAGCCGCCGATCCTGTCGGCAAGCCAGCCGCCGAGCGGCCGCGACAACGAACCGACCAGCGGTCCCAGGAACGCGATCGCAATCGTGACTTGCGGGAACTGGGTCTTGATCAGCAGCGGAAATGCCGCCGAGTAGCCGATGAAGGAGCCGAACGTGCCGATATAGAGATACGCCATGATCCAGGTGTGCTTGCGTTTGACCACGGCGAGCTGGTTCTTGATCGACGACTTGGCCGTGGTCAGGTTGTTCATGAAGAACACCGCGCCGAAGACCGCGATCGCGATCGGCAGCACCCACATCAGGCCGGCATTCTGAAGAAAGACACCATCGACAGGCGTTGCCTGGAACAGATTGATGACGGCGAGCGTCATCAGGATCGGGGTCAGGAGCTGCACGCTGGAGACGCCGATATTGCCGCCGGCTGCATTCAGTCCCAGCGCCCAGCCCTTCATCCGGTCGGGGAAGAAGAACGAGATGTTGGTCATGCTGGATGCAAAATTGCCGCCGCCGAGACCGGCGGTCGAAGCAATCAGCAGCATCAGCCAGAACGGCGTGCCGGGCTGACCGACGAAATAGGCCAGCGAGAGCGTCGGAATGAACAGGATCGCCGCGCTGAAGATGGTCCAGTTGCGGCCGCCGAAGGTCGTCACCGCGAAGGTGTAGGGAAAGCGCATCAACGCGCCGATCAGTCCGGGCACAGCGACGAGCTGGAACAGCTGGTCGGTGGTGTAGTGGAAGCCCGCCTGCGGCAGTTTGGTGGTGACGATGCTCCAGATCAGCCAGACCGAGAAGCCGATATGTTCGGCCACGATCGACCAGATCAGGTTGCGTCGCGCGATAGTCTTGCCGCCCGCACTCCAGAACGCCTCATCTTCGGGGCGCCAGTCTGAAATCCAAGTCTGATTACCAGTCGGACTCTTCGTCATTGCAAAATCCCTTCCAGGCTCACCGCTGCGTCGTTGCAGGCTCAGCCTCCGGCCACGGAGGCGCGCTCCGAGGCTTCACCCCGGTGGCGAGTTACGATGCTGATTGATGATGTTGAGGGACGTCGTCGTTGGCGTCGCGGTTGGTGCTTCAATTTCCGTGCCAACTGCGCGCATTCCGGAAACGCAGGAAATTCAGGAGCTTGTTCGGAGTGCTCCGAATTTTTGCAGGACTATTTCGCACGCAAATTTTGCGATTCGCTCAATCCCTGTGCGGCGCACAAGGATTGAGCTTGATGATTCAAAATTAGGCGTTGCGTCAGCACCTGTTGGTGACGCGTTTACGCGGCCTCGACGAAGCGATGACGCTCATAGAGGAATTCGAGCACGCGCTGCCGGCACTTCAAGTAAGTGGTGTTGGTCGCGAGCTCGAGCCGCTTGCGCGGGCGCGCCAGCGGCACCTCCAGCACCTCGCCGATGCGCGCGCTCGGCCCGTTCGTCATCATGACAATGCGGTCGGACAGCAGCACCGCCTCGTCGACGTCGTGGGTGATCATCAGAATCGTGTTGCCGAGCTTCTGATGCAGCGCCATCACCGAATCCTGCAAATGCGCGCGGGTCAGTGCGTCGAGTGCGCCGAAAGGCTCGTCGAGCAGCAACACTTTCGGTTCCATCGCGAGCGCGCGGGCAATGCCGACGCGCTGCTTCATGCCGCCGGAGATTTCCGAGGGCCGTTTGTCCTTGGCATGGGCCATCTGCACGAGGTTGAGATTGTGCATGACCCAGGCGTCGCGTTCGGCGCGCTTCTTGGTCTTAGCGAAGACCTTGTCGACGCCGAGCCTGACGTTCTCGTACACGGTTAGCCACGGCAACAGGCTGTGGTTCTGGAACACCACCGCGCGATCCGGTCCCGGCGAGTTCACCTCGCGGTTCTCGAGCAGCACGCCGCCGGTGGTGGCGTTGGTCAGGCCTGCGATGATGTTGAGCAGGGTCGACTTGCCGCAACCGGAATGGCCGATGATCGAGACGTATTCGCCCTTCTCGATGGTGAGATTGATATCCTTCAGCACCTCGGTGGAGGCAGCGCCGCGGGTAAAAATCTTGTCGATGTGGTCGAGCTTCAGATAAGCGGTCATGTGCTTCCCCTTCAGTTCAGCGCGGTGCCGCGGGTGACGATCTTGCCGGCACCCGCGATCAGGCGGTCGAGCACGAAGCCGATGATGCCGACATAGAACAGCGCCAGGATGATTTCGCTGATATGCGAGGAGTTCCAGGCGTCCCAGATGAAGAAGCCGATGCCGACGCCGCCGATCAGCATTTCCGCGGCGACGATCGCGAGCCAGGACAAACCGATGCCGATGCGAAGCCCCGTGAAGATATAGGGCGCGGCGGCCGGAATCATGATCTTGGCGAAGAATTCGAGCGGGTTAAGCTGCACCACCGCGGCGACGTTGCGATAATCCTGCGGGATGTTGCGGATGCCGACCGCGGTGTTGATGATGATCGGCCAGATCGAGGTGATGAAGATGACGAAGATCGCCGAGGGCTGGCCGTCGCGGAACGCGGCGAGCGACAGCGGCAGCCAGGCCAGCGGCGGGATCGTGCGCAAGACCTGGAACAGCGGATCGAGCCCACGCATCGCCCAGACCGATTGCCCGACCAGCACGCCGAGCGCGATGCCGGCAATCGCCGAGAGCGAATAGCCGAAGGCGACGCGTTGGAGGCTAGCGGAGAGGTGCCAGAACAGCCCCTTATCGATGCCGCCGTGATCGAAGAACGGATCGAGGATCAGCTCCTTCGTGTCCTTGAACACCTTCGACGGCGGCGGCAGTGCCGAGCCGGCGCGGCGGCAGACCAGCTCCCACACCAGAAGCAAGAGCGCGATCACGACCAGCGGCGGGATGACGCGCACGGCGGTCTCCCGCGCCATCCGCGCGTAAGTCTCCGAACGCGGCGGCCGCTTCGGTGTCATCGCGACGACCGGCGCGGCAGCGCTCGCGGGCTTCGCGGTCTCAACCTCGATCTTGGTGGCGGGCATGTTCATCGCAATATTTCTCCGGCTGCAAAAGGCGATGCGGCCGCCCGGAGGCGGCCGCTGGCTCCATCAGACTTCGACGCGCTTGATCGCGAGCGACTTCAGATAGGCAGCCGGATTTTCCGGATCGAACACCTTGCCGTCGAAGAAGGTCTCCTTGCCGCGCGAGGTGGAGGTCGGGATCTCGGCGCTTGCGATGCCGAGCGTCTTGGCCGCGTCGCGCCACATGTCTTCGCGGTTGACCTTGGCAATCAGCGCCTTGGTGTCGAAATTCGCCTCGTATTTGCCCCAGCGAATGTCCTCGGTGAGGAACCAGAGGTCGTGGCTCTGGAACGGATAAGAGGCGAAGTCGCGCCAATACTTCATGATGTGCGGCGAATTCTCGACCACCTTGCCGGGAAGGCCGTAGTCGAACTTGCCGGCGGTGCGGTCGAGTACGTCTTCGACAGGGCAGTTCATCCACTGCCGCTTCCCCATGATGGCAGCAAGCTCGGCCTTGTTCTCGGCCTTGTCCGACCACTGCTGCGCTTCCATCACCGCCATCAGCAGCGCCTTCGCGGCCTTCGGGTATTTATCGACGAAGGCGGCGCGCATGCCGAAGGATTTTTCCGGGTGCTTGTTCCAGAGCTCGCCGGTCGTGATCGCGGTATAGCCGATGTTCTGGTGGATCAGCTGCAGATTCCAGGGCTCGCCGACGCAGAAGCAGTCCATCGTGCCGACCTTCATGTTGGCCACCATCTGCGCAGGCGGCACCACGATGGTCTCGATGTCCTTGTCCGGATCGATGCCGCCGGCGGCAAGCCAATAGCGGAGCCAGAGGTCGTGCGTGCCGCCGGGGAAGGTCATCGCCGCCTTCACGGGCTTGCCGGAAGCCTTCTTCTTCTCCAGGGCCGCCTTGAAGGTGGACGCATCGACGCCGAGCTTCAGGTCGGCATATTCACTGGCGACGGAGATGCACTGGCTGTCGAGATTGAGCCGCGCCAGGATGTACATCGGCGTCGGCTGGTTGTTCTGCGTCACCTTGCCGGCCGAGATCAGATACGGCATCGGGGTCAGGATATGCGCACCGTCGATGCCGTTGCCTTCCGAGCCGAGCACGAGATTGTCCCGCGTGGTGCCCCAGGAGGCCTGCTTCTGCACGTCGGTGTCGGGCATGCCGTATTTGGCGAACAGGCCCTTGTCCTTGGCGACGAACAAGGGACCGGCATCGCTCAGCGCGATGAAGCCAAGCTTTGCGCCCTTGAACTCCGGACCGGCGTCCTGCGCGAAAGCGCCCGCTGGGAAATTCAGCTTCACGGCGGCCAGGAGTGCGGCGGTCGAGCCGGCGGCCTTCAACAATTGACGGCGGCTGAGGCCAGTGTCCGACGGCCGGCGGGTGCGCTTGGTCATAGGCGGTATCGTCCTTTGCGTCGTTGCAGAATGATTGTGTCAGTGCACACGAGCAGCCCGTCCGTCCGGCGACGCCTGAAGCAGCGCATGCGAACGCGCGACGGGGAGACCCCCGTCTGGTGGCGTCGGCAATTCGGATGAGAAGTCTCGCGGGACGGCTTCAATGGCGTCGGCGTGGAACTATTCAAGCTTCATGCCAAGCGTGAGGCAGCCGAAAACAAATCGATATCAATAGCTTATGTACGCCGCGCCAGTCTGTCGCAGGTCTGCTCCGCTCGTGAAATTTGCGACCTGCCCAACATTTGTGCGGCGCACAAGTCTTGTGCAGCCGCTTAAGCAACAGGCCACTCGGCCCGCAAAAGCCGGGTCAGGAAAAGTCGTATCTTCTTGATATCGCTGGGTTCTTATAGGCCAGGCGCACGGCACGCAATTTGCATTTGAGTTCGCGTCAACGAAGACTGCGGCTCGACCGCAATGCTGCAGCCTCAGGCGGCTGCAGCACGGAAGCTCACCTGCTTCGCGGCCCTCCCGGCTTCATCCTCGTGACGCGATTCCCAGAGCTTCCAAATCTCTCCGGCTTACGCGCGGCAACCAGCCCGCACGGCCAATGATGTTCAGTCGCGCTCACGCAGAGTGTGTCGATCTCACCAGGAAGCAAAGGAACCATTGATGTCGTATCTCGCGCCTTCGGAATTCGTCACCAAGATGGTGGATGCGGGCGAGTCCAAAGTCTTCATGTCCACCCGGGATACCATCATCCGGGCCTACATGGCCGGCGCTATCCTGGCGCTCGCGGCATGGTTCGCCGTCACGATCAACGTGAACACGGGGCAGCCGCTGATCGGCGCGCTGCTGTTCCCGGTCGGCTTCGTCATGCTCTATCTGCTGGGCTTCGACCTCCTGACCGGTGTGTTTGTGCTCTCCCCGCTCGCCCTGATCGACAAGCGCCCGGGCGTCACCTTCGGCGGCGTGCTGCGGAACTGGGGCCTCGTCTTCGTCGGCAATTTCGCAGGCGCCCTGACGGTGGCCTTCATGATGGCCTTCGTCACGACTTTCGGCTTCACGCAGGATCCGGACAAGGTCGGCACGGCGATCGGCAATATCGGCGAAGGCCGCACGCTCGGCTACGCCGCGCACGGCGCGGCCGGCATGGCGACGCTGTTCATCCGCGGAATGCTCTGCAACTGGATGGTCTCGACCGGCGTCGTCGGCGCCATGATCTCCACCTCGGTCCCCGGCAAAGTCATCGCGATGTGGATGCCGATCCTGGTGTTCTTCTACATGGTGTTCGAGCATTCCGTCGTGAACATGTTCCTGTTCCCCTCCGGCCTGATGCTGCACGCGAAATTCTCGATCATGGACTATCTGATCTGGAACGAGATCCCGACCGTGCTCGGCAATCTCGTCGGCGGCCTCGCCTTCACCGGCATGACCCTCTACGCCACGCACGTCTTGACCCAGCCGAAGCGCCAGGCGGGCAAGGCCTCGTCGCCCCGCGTCGCGGCCTGAGCAAACAACGTCTCGACAGGAGAGCCTCGCCCGATCAGGGTGAGGCTCCCCTTTGCCGGTGATGACGATGACCCGCGGACTTCAGATCTCGGTCGGCCAGCATTCCGACAAGGGTCGCAAGCCCATCAACCAGGATTTTCACGGCGTCCTCGTCCCGGACGAGCCGATGCTCAGCCTGAAGGGCATTGCGGCCGTCCTCGCCGACGGCATCTCCAGCAGCACGGTGAGCCAGATCGCCAGCGAGTCGGCGGTCAAGAGCTTCCTGATGGACTATTACTGCACGTCGGAATCCTGGACGGTGAAGACCTCCGCCCGCCGCGTGCTGGATGCGACCAATTCCTGGCTGCACGCGCAGACGCGCAAGAGCCAATATGCCTATGACCGCGACAAGGGTTATGTCTGCACGCTGAGCGCCATGGTCATCAAGGCGACCACCGCGCACATCTTCCACGTCGGCGACTGTCGCGTCTACCGCGTGGCGGGCAAGGCGCTCGAGCAGCTGACCGACGATCACCGGATCATTGTGTCCTCGGAGCAGACCTATCTCGGCCGTGCGCTCGGCATCAATCCGCAACTCGAAATCGACTACCAGAGTTTCGAGATCGAGACTGGCGACACCTTCCTGCTGGCGACCGACGGCGCCTATGAATTCGTCGACGCGCGTTTCATCACGAACGCGCTCAGCGAGCATGCAGCCGAGCTCGACGGAGCGGCGAAGGCGATCGTCGAGGAAGCCTACCGGCGCGGCAGCGACGACAACATCACGGTCCAGATCCTCCGCATCGATGCAGTGCCGCAGCGCGAGCCGGCCGGCATCTTCAACCAGACCTCCCAGCTGCCGCTTCCCCCGCTGCCGGAGCCGCGGGCGATCTTCGACGGCTACAGGATCGTCCGCGAAATCCACGCCAGCAGCCGCAGCCATATTTACCTTGCTGTCGACGCGGTGACCGAGGAGCCGGTCGCGCTGAAGCTTCCGTCGATCGATCTGCGCGACAATGCCGCCTACCTGAAGCGCTTCCTGATGGAAGAGTGGATCGCGCGCCGGATCGACAGCCCGCATGTGCTGAAGCCGTTGTCGCAGTCGAAACGGCGTGGCTATCTCTATGTCGCGACCGAATTCGTCGAAGGTCAGACCTTGCGGCAATGGATGACAGACAATCCGCGCCCCGATCTCGAAACCGTCCGCGGACTGGTCGAGCAGATCGCCGCGGGCCTGCGCGCCTTCCACCGCATGGAGATGCTGCATCAGGACTTGAGGCCCGACAACATCCTGATCGACAAGACCGGCACCGCGAAGATCATCGACTTCGGATCGGTGAAGGTGGCAGGCGTCGCGGAGGCAGCGCCACAGGACGAGGCCGACGAAATTTTGGGAACGGTCCAGTACACGGCGCCGGAATATTTTCTTGGGCAAGTCGGTTCGCCGCGCTCCGACATGTTTTCGCTGGCCGTGATCTGCTACCAGATGCTGACGGGAAAGCTTCCCTATGGCACGCAAATCGCCAGGATCCGGCGCAAGGCGGACGTGCGGAGGCTCAAATATCGCCCGGCCGACGACAACAGCAACGTGCCTGCCTGGGTCGACGGCGCGCTCAGACGTGCGCTCCATCCGGATCCCTACAAGCGGCACGAGGATCTGTCCGAATTCGTCTTCGAGCTTCGCACGCCCAATCCGGCCTATCTCGACACGCGGATCACGCCGCTTTTGGAGCGCAGCCCGCTGATGTTCTGGAAATTGACCACGGCGGCGCTCGCCTGCGTCGTCGTGGTCCTGCTTGCGATGTTGCACGCGCGCTGATCAGGGGTTTAGCCACGCAAAGCGTCACCACGTGATCAGCGGAGACCGATGCAGCCAGGTATCGGCGCGCACTTGATCCAGCACGAATGTCGCAACGTCCTCGCGCGCGATGCTGCCACCATGGAAGCCCGAAAGATCCGTCAGCGCCCGGACCGAGCCGCGGCCGGGCTTGTTATTGAGGATCGAGGGGCGAACCAAAATCCAGTCCAGCCCGCTGTCTCTGACGATCGCCTCCTGCCGGTTCTTGTCGGCGTACACCTTCTTCAGGAGAAGCGGAAAGATCACGTTGTCGGCGACAAAGCCGCCGTGCCCGGCACTGTCGCCGGCGCCCATCCCCGTGATGCAAACCAGCCGCGAGACCTGCTCGGCCTTCATCGCGCTCACGAGCGCGCGCGTCGCGGTCGAGAGCAGCGTCACCTCGCGGAACGGACTTACCGGTGTACCCAGCGCACTGACCACGGCGTCACGGCCTTTGAGGGCTTCGCGCAGGGCTGCTTCATCGCGTGCATCTCCGACGATGAGCTTCGCCCCCCTGATGTCACTTGCCTTGCCGGCGGAGCGCACCAGCACGGTGACGTCGTGCCCTCGCGCCACCGCCTGGTTGACGATCAGGCGACCGGTGGCACCAGTCGCTCCAAGCAGCAATATCTTCGTTGCGCCTTCCGGATCCGCCGGAACGGTGGCGGTTGAAGAGATCATGATAGGATTCCTCGTGTCGTGATTGGGAATGCGCCCCTGCCGTCAGGCAGTGGCCGCGATCTCGGAGACGAAGTCGCGATAGGATCGCAGCGGACGGCCCAACAGCGCGGTCAGACGCTCGACGTCGCCGGCTTCCGGGATCATTCCCTCGGTGAGGAAACGCTCGCTCATCAGCCGCATGTCGAAAGCCATCCAGCTCGGCATGAACTGCCGGAGATTCTTCTCGAAGCCGGCGGTATCGTCACCGGGATAGGCGATCGTGCGGCCCAGCACCTCCGACCAGACGGCGGCGGCTTTCGCGCCGGTGAGCGTATCAGGACCGACGAGATTGATGCGCGTGAGCGGAAGCGGTGTTGCGGCGCGCTCACGACGGACGAGCTCGATGGCCGCGATCTCGCCGATGTCGCGCGCATCGATCATGGCGAGCCCCCTGCTCCCGATCGGCATCGGATAGATGCCGTATCCGGTCACCACGTCCTTGATCGTGACGTCGTTGTTCATGAAGTACGCCGGGCGCAGGATGGTGGCGTTGAAGCCCATCTGCTCGATCATCCGCTCGACGCCGAACTTGCCGGCAAAGTGCGGGACGTTCACGTAGCGATCGCTGTGGATCACCGAGAGGTAGACGACCCGCTCGACGCCAGCCTCGCGGGCCAGGTTGAGCGCGATCAGTGCCTGGGTGAATTCATCCGGCACCACTGCATTGAGCAGGAACAGGGTCGAGACGCCCTTGAATGCGCTGCGGATCGAGTCGACGTCGAGCAGATCGCCCTGCACGACGGTGACGCCTGCCGGGAGGTTTGCCTTGGCAGGATCGCGCGCAAGAGCGCGGACATCGGCGCCGCGCTTGACGAGCTGTTCGACGACATGGCGGCCGACGGTGCCGGTTGCGCCGGTAACGAGGATGGTCATGGGGATCACTCCGGGGTTGGGGTCAGAAGACATCCCGGAAATTACTGATCCACATTCGGACCGATAGCCGCTATATCTGGACAGACTGTCTCACTGGTGGAACAATGGACCTGCTCGCACTCGCCGATTTCAATCTCGTTGCCCGGCACGGCGGGTTCGGCCGGGCCGCACGCGCCGCCGGACGCCCGAAAGCCACCCTGTCCCGGCGGGTCGCGGAGCTGGAAGCCGCGCTCGACCTGCGCCTGTTCGAACGGGGAGCGCGCACCCTGAAACTCACGCAGGAAGGACGCGCCCTTTACGAGCGGACGGGGGCCTTGCTCACCGAGCTCGACGAGACGGCGACAGCGATCGCCTCGGGTGGAGACAGGCCGCGCGGCAGCTTGCGGATCAGCGCGCCTATGCTGTTCTCGCAGACTGCAATGGGAAATCTCGCGGCCGGGTTCGCGCTCAGATATCCGGAGATCCGTCTTGAGGTCACGACGGAAGATCGCTCCGTCGACATGGTGGAGGAAGGGTATGATCTGGTGATCCGGGTCAATCCCGATCCGGATGAAAACCTGGTCGGACGAATCTTCTTGCGCGATCGGCTGGTGGTGGTGGCGAGCCCTGACCTCGAACGACCGCGGGACGGAATCGCCGTGCCGGCCGTCATGCGCGGCGCGGGCGATCAGCTAACAAGCTGGGACGTGACAACGCCAGGCGGACAATCGCGCATTGCGATTGATCCAGTCCTCCGCCTGTCGTCGCTCATCATGGTCCGCGATGCGGTCCGGGCCGGCGTCGGCGCTACGCGCCTGCCAGTGTCACTGGTCAGTCACGACCTCGCTGCGGGCACGCTGGTGCTTTGGGGCGATATCGAGGGACCGGAGATCGCGCTGTGGACGCTTTATCCATCACGCCGGCTCCTGAGTGCGCGCGTATCCGCCTTCCTCGACTTCATGAAAGAAGCCTTTCCGATGGGGACGCCTGACGAGCTGGCGGCCTTTATCGGGAGATGAGAGGGCGGCGCGTGCTCTCGCGCCTGACGGTCAGGCCGGCTCCTCCGCCTTCATCCCCAGCGGCTTGGGCGCCATGCCGCCGCCGGGCTTGAGGTGGAATTCGTAGGTCATCAGGTGCCACTGCCCGCTTGCCCTGGAGCCGTCGGGCATCTCCGGGTCGCTGCGCGGCTCGACCTTGGCGACGAGGTCGTCCTTCACGCCGAACACCACGTCGGAATCCAGATATTTGTCGCCGTCCATAAAGACGTGGGTGATCAGCGGCTCGTAGCCCTTGGCATTGACCAGGAAGTGCACATGCGCCGGGCGCATCGGGTGGCGGTTGGTCTGCACGATCATCTCGCCGACCGGGCCGTCAGTCGGGATCGGGTAGCTGCAAGGCAGGATGGTGCGGAAGAAAAAGCGGCCATCGCTATCGGTGATGAAGCGCGCCCGCGCCGAGGCGCCGACCTCATCATAGTTCGGCTTCTGCGAGTCGTAGAAGCCGTCATCGTCGGCGTGCCAGACGTCAACGGGGACATTCGCGAGCGGCTTGCCCTTGAGATCGGTGACACGGCTCTGCACGAACATCCGTTCGCCGGTCTGATTGTTCGGAGAGATGTCGGTGCCGTGCGCCGTCACCTTGTGCTCGCCGACATAGAACGGCCCGAGCACGGTGGTCTGGGTAGCGCCCTCGCGCTCGCGATGGTTGACCGCGTCGACCAACATGGAGACGCCGAGCACGTCGGACAGGAGGATGAATTCCTGCCGGGTGTCCGTGCATTTCTGGCCGGTGCGGGTCAGGAAATCGATGGCGTATTCCCACTCCTCAAAGGTGAGGCCGGTCTTGCTCACGTAATCGTGCAGCGACTTCACCAATTCCTGGAGCAGGAATTTCGCGCGCGGGTCGGGTGTCTGGTCAAAGCTCCGGACGACGGCTTCAGTGAGTTCGGTCTCGTTGAACTGGGTCATGGTGCGTTTGCCCTGGTTTTTTCGTTGGCCCGGGTGGGCTCCTTGGAGGCGTTCCAGGGCGCAGCCTACACCAGTCGGGCCGGCTGCGTTAAGCGCAGCCGGCTTGGAAAGAGGTCGCCATTTCGGCTATCACCTTTCCGATAAAATGCCCCGGAGGAACTGATGCTCGCCCCTACCCCCGCCTCGCCCGAATCCGTCGGTATGTCCAAGTCCGCGCTCGACCGTATCGATGCGCATCTGAAGAGCCGGTACATCGATGCCGGTCGCTTCCCGGGCACGCATCTCCTGGTCTATCGCCGTGGCAAGGTCGCCCACAGCTCTCTGCAGGGCTTTGCCGATATCGAGCGCAAGGCGCCGGTCAAGGACGACACCATCTACCGCATCTATTCCATGACCAAGCCGCTCACCAGCGTCGCCTTCATGATGCTGGTCGAGCAAGGCCTCGTCGCGATCGATGAGCCGGTCGCCAAGTACATTCCGGAATGGAAGGATCTCGGCGTGTTCGTCGCCGGCACCGCGCCGTCCTTCCTGACCCGGCCGCCGTCGCGGCCGATGCTGATCGTCGACCTCCTGCGCCACACCTCCGGCCTCACCTATGGCTTCCAGCAGCGCTCGAATGTCGATGCCGCCTACCGCGCTGAAAAGATCGGCGAGGTCGAGAAATCAGGCACGCTGCAGACCATGATCGAGAGCCTCGCGAAAATCCCGCTGGAGTTCTCGCCGGGCGAGGCCTGGAACTACTCGGTTTCGACCGACGTGATCGGTTACCTCGTCGGCAAGATCTCCGGGATCCCCTTCGAGCAGTTCCTGAAACAACGCATCCTCGATCCACTCGGCATGACCGACACTGATTTCCACGTGCCTGCTTCCAAGGCCCACCGGTTCGCCGCCTGTTACTCGGCCGACCCGGGCGGCGGCATGACCTTCCATGCCGGCCAGCGGCGCGAGGGACTGACATTACAGGACGATCCAACCAAGAGCTCGTTCCTGTCACCGCCGTCCTTCATCTCGGGCGGCGGCGGGCTGTGCTCGACGACGGCCGACTATCTCACCTTCTGCCGTGCGCTGCTCAATGGCGGCGAGCTCGGCGGCGTCAGGCTGATCGGGCCGAAGACGCTGGCATTGATGACGACCAACCACATTCCCGGCGGGCGCTTTCTCCCCGAGGTGTCGCGCTCGCTGTTCTCCGAAGCGACCTACAACGGCATCGGTTTCGGCCTCGGCTTCGCCGTGACCATGCGCCCGGCCGAGACACTGGTCGCCGGCAGCCCCGGTGAATACAATTGGGGCGGCGCGGCCACGACGTCGTTCTGGATCGACCCGGCGGAGGAGCTGATCACCATCTTCATGACGCAGGTGCTGCCATCCAGCGCCTACCCGCTCCGGCGCGAGCTGCGCAGCATGGTCTACGCCGCGATCACCGAGAGCAATCTCTAGACAAAATCACCGATCCCGCGGCATCAGAACCGCGGGATCAAGCCCCGTTCATTTCAACATCTCCGGCACGATCAGGCGCGGCAGGAACAGCGAAACGCTCGGCCAGATGATGACCGCCGCCAGCACGAGCAGCATCGGAATCAGCATGATCACCGTGTCCTTGAGCGCATAGCGCAACCGCACCCCGGCGATCGAGCAGGCGATCATCAGGCACAGGCCATAGGGCGGCGTCACCAGCCCGAAGGCCAGCGAGACGATCGATATGATCGCAAACTGCACCGGATGAAGGTCCACCGATTTCGCCAGCGGTTCGAGAACGGTGCCGACGATGATGATCGCCGGAATGGCGTCGAGGAAGCAGCCCACCACCAGAAAGCAGAACGCGATGAAGAAGCCGGCCCCGATCGCACCCATGCCCCAGGTCGAGACGTTGGCCAGCAATTCCTGCGGAATCCTGTAGTAGGCCAGCAGCCAGCCGAACGCGCTGGCGGTGCCCACGCAGAACAGCGCGACACCCGCGAGACGGCCGGTGTCGAGCAAAGCCTTGTAGAGTTCGCGCGCGCCGGTTTCACGGTAAAAGAATGTCGATAGCGCCACGGAATAAAGCACCGCGACGCAGGCGGATTCGGTCGCGGTGAACCACCCCAGCAGGATGCCGCCGACGATGATGAACGGCGTCAGCAGCGCCGGTATCGAGCGCCAGATGGCGCAGCACATCTCCCTCCAGGTGTCCTTCGGATAGGTCGGATAACCACGCCGCACGGCATAGACATGCACTGTTGCCATCTGCGCGCCGGCGATCAGCAAGCCCGGCACGATGCCCGCGAGATACATCGCGGCGATCGAAGTCGAGATCAGTCCGCCCCACACGATCATCAGGATCGAGGGCGGGATGATGACGGCGAGCACGGCCGACACCGCTGTAATGGCGATGGAGAACGAGAGGTCGTAACCCTCTTTGGTCTGGGCATCGATGAATATCTTGGACTGGCTCGCCGCGTCCGCGGTGGAGGAGCCGGAGATGCCGGCAAAGAACACCGACAGCACGACGTTGATCTGCGCCAGCGACCCCGGCCAGTGCCCGACCATCGAGCGCGACAACGCCACCAGGCGATCGGTGATGCCGCCAATGCTCATCAAATTGGCGGTGAGCAGGAAGAACGGCACCGCCAGCAGGATGAACGAATTGTAGGCGTTGAAGGTTTCCTGCGCGAGCGTCATCAGCGACAGATGCGGTTCGATCAGCAGGATCGGCACGCAGGCCAGACCAAGCGCGAAGGCGACCGGCACGCGTATGATGAGCAGGCCAACGAAAGTACCGAACAGGACCATCGCGGCCTGCCCGGCAGAAAGAACATTGCCGCTCATTGATTTGCCCCAACCAGAATCCGGATCTCGTCGACAATCTGTTCACCGGCGAACACGATCCAGGTCACGCCGGCAACCGGCCAGGCGACGTGGATCAGCCAAAGCGGCAGATCGGCCAGCTCCGAAGTTCTGTTCCAGGCAAAGCGGGTGAACTCGATGCCGGCGGATACGAACACCAGCGCCAGCACCAGCACGCCGAGCCGCGCAAGAATCCGCACCAAGGCTTCGCTTCGGCGTGACAGGTCAGGCCAGACGTCGACTTCAAAATGCTGCGACTCTCTGATGCCGACCATGGCGCCGATCATGATCGTCCAGATGAACATGAACCGCGCCATCTCCTCGGTCCAGATGTAGGACGGAATCAAAGGCGTGTAGCGCGAGATGATCTGCAACGTGACTGGAATGACCAGAAGGCCGACAGAGGCGGCGAGCAGGATTTCCAGCAGTTTTGCATAGGCCGCCGTTGCTCGGCGCCATGGCGACGGGTTCGGCGGCATCGATATTTCGGTCATTACGACTCCGGGGGATCATAATCACGCAATGGGGCAAGCCGTCTGGCTTGCCCCGCTGTCGCGTGGGCGGCGACAGTTCTCAGACGACGTTGATCTTCTCGAAAATGCCTTCCGCGCCGATTTCCTTGGCGTAGGTGGCCATCACGGGATCGGCGAGCTTTTTCATGGCGTCCCGCTCCTCGAACGGGACCCGCTTGAGCTTGCCAGCCTTTTCCAGCGTGTCGAGCTTGACGACCTCTTCGCTCGACTCCAGCTGACGGCCGTAGTCGCCGGCCTCCTTGCCGGCCTTCATGATCGCGTCCTGCAAATCCTTCGGCAGGGTCTTCAGCGTCTTCACCGAGAAGCAGATCGGCCGGATCGACACGGCGTGCTGGGTCAGGTTGAGATGCGGAGCCACTTCGTAGAACTTCATCGCCTCGACGCCGGCCGCCTCGTTCTCCCCGGCCGCTATCACGCCGTTCTGGATCGCGTTGTAGATTTCGTTATAGGCGATCACCGTCGGGCTCATGCCCACGGCCGCAAAGGTCTTGGACCAGATCGGCGCGCCCTGCACGCGCACCTTGAGTCCCCTAAGGTCGGCAAGAGTCTTGAGCGGCTTGTTGGCGAAGATATTGCGGATGCCACCGCCGGAATAGCCGATCAGAACGACCTCGGCCTTGGCCGCGACTTCGTCAGCGATCGGCGCCAGGATATTGGCTTCGACGACCTTGTTCATGTGTTCGATGCCCTTGAACACGAAGGGCGCGTCGATGAACGGAGCCGCCTTGGCGAAGGTCGACATGTGAGCCGGCGAGACGATGCCGTAATCGACGGCTTTGCCCTGCGACATGTACTCGAAATACTGCTTTTCGAGGCCAAGCGAGGAATTCCTGTGCAGCCTGAAGTTGACTGGCTTGCCGTAATACTTCTTCACCAGCTCTTCGAACCGGAGCAGGGCCCGGTTAAAGGCGTGGTCGTCGTTGAACTGGACCGCGCCGTTCAGCGTGATCGGCGACTGTGCCCTGACGATTGACGGCATGCCAATCGCGGCCGCCGCAGTGGTCGCACCGATCCCAGCGAGAAATGATCTTCGCTTCATCGTCTCCCCTCCCTTTGATGCTCCGGCCCTGTCGCCGGGCCGTGAGCGCAGCCGGTATGCGGCTTGCGAGAGGGAAGCGTATGGAAAACGTCGGCGGGACGGAAGTCATTTCGCGTGCGCGGGAGGTCCTCTTCGTCGCAGGGCCACTCTTCGCGCGAACTGTTGCACTGCAACTTGCGCTCCTGGCGACGCGTGGCAGGCTGAGGGGAGACAGGCTTGCGGACCTGTGCGCTGCACGCACAGATCCGCTCGCCTTCCACTGTGCTTTAATGCAAATGGCCGATCAGATAGATGCCGCCGCCGATCACCAGCACGGCAGGAACGGCCCAGAGAATCAGAACTGGCATTTGTCATCCTCCTCAGTTCGACGTGCAGACCTTGACGGTCTTCATGCCGCTTTCAGCCTCGGTGCGCGACTTGTAGATCGTGCCCGACGGGCTGACGACGGTCATGGACGTGTCCGTCGGCTTCTTGTCGACGATCGTGCACTTCTTGGTCTTGACGTCCTGCACGACATAGAACTCGTCGGCAGCGAACGCCGGCAGGGAAAACGCGGCAAGCATCAGTGCTGCAGTTACTATCTTCAACTTCATTGGTCGTCCTCCTCCAGAACCCGAGCCGTTCAGCCCGGTCATCTACAAACGGGAAAAAATGGTAATTGGTTCCCAGAGCCGGGAACGCTGTCGGCGATGAGGGGTTGTTGCGGCGCATATTCGAATGAGGAGAACGAGATGAAGAAGTTGTTCCTGCTTTCCGCCGCCGCGGTCCTGATTTCGACCGGTGCTTTCGCGCAATCGACCGTCGTAACGACGACCGGAACCGGTCACGCGGCGGCCGTTCAGATCGAGCCGCAATACCGGACCAGGATCAAATCCTACGTCACCGAGCATCGCATTCGCCCGGTCACGACGAAGGAGAAGATTATCGTCGGCGCGAAGGTGCCGAGCGACGTCGAGCTCGAGGCCGTTCCGGCCGACTGGGGCCCGTCCCTCACGAAGTATCGCTACGTCTACTCCGGCGATCGCGTGATGCTCGTCGATCCCGGCTCGCGTACGGTCGTTCAGGAAATTGATTGATCCAGGTGTAAGGGGGCCGCCTTGAAGGCGGCCTCCCTCTCTGGGAGTTGACGTTATGAGATCGCATCGAGAGGCCCGGATCGCCGGGCTCAGCCTGGCGGCCGTGTACGCCATGTGCCTGCTACTAACCGCAATCAGCATGAGCTGAGGCACAGCCGCCGACTGCGATGCAAAATCTTCTGGGCGGCTCGTCCGGACGCGAAAATTATGGCGCGGCGCAAATCCCGCCCCTATGGTCTCCCAAAATCATAAATCCGGCGCTCCCTTGCGCTGGAACCGGGACGCCCGCGTTTGTCAAAGCTCACTTTGCCGGTCCGGCTCGCTCTTCTGGTCACGGGAACGATGTTGCCGCTGATCGTCTTCGCGGTCGGTATTGCCGTCTACAATTACAAGCAGGACCGCAACGACGCGACCCGCCGCGTGCTGGAGAACGTGCGCAGCATGCGCCTCGTGCTGGACTCCGAGGTGCAGCGGATGACCGGCGGCCTGCAAGTGCTTGCGCTGACCAATTCGCTGCGCAATGACGACTTCCAGAGCTTCCGCCGCATGGCCCTCGGCTTCGTCGACCAATATGGCAAGGGCGGCCTGGTGCTGATCTCCGATCGCAAAGGCCGGCTGTTGTTTTCCTCCGCGACCGAGGACACCGCAAGCCTGCCGCCGCGCGGTCATCTCGAGATCATCGAGAAGGTGTTTGCGACCAGGTCGCCGCAATATTCCGACCTGTTCACCGGCGCGATCAACGGCCGACAGGTGCTTACGGTCGAGGTTCCGGTGCTCCGCGATGGCGAGGTGATCTACGACCTCTGCTTCAGTCCGCCGGTCAGCACCTTTCAGGACCTGGTCGAGAAGCAACGGCCCGACCAGAACTGGACGGTTTCCTTGCTCGACACCAAGGCTTTCGTGTTCGCGCGCACGCCGAACCCTACGGAGACGTTCGGCAAACGGGCTACCGGCACGCTGTATGAGAGTATATTGCGCACACCGGAGGCCGCACTCTCGACCGTTTCGCTCGATGGTGTTGCGTTGTCCACCGTCTATACGAGGTCGCGGCTCACTGGCTGGACCATCGTGGCCGGCGTCGCCGAGAGCTCGCTGATCGCTCCGCTCTGGCGCAACATCGCGATCACCAGTTTTATCGGCGGCATCCTGCTGCTGACCGGCCTGACCTTCGCGGTCAGGATGGCGACCACGATCGCGCGCGGCGAGATGCTGCACGATCTCCTGATCGACGAGCTCAACCATCGCGTCAAGAACACGCTCGCCTTGATGCAGGCGATCGCGGTGCAGACCTTCCGCAGCGCCAGCCGGGACGAGCGGACGAAGTTCGAGGGGCGGCTCGGCGCGCTGGCCGAAGCGCACAATTTGTTGAGCCAGGAAAAATGGGCGGGCTCCGAGCTGCGGGACGTGATCACCCGCGCGCTCCAGCCGTTCCTGCTGAACAATCCAGAGCGCATCCGCATGGCCGGACCCGCAGTGCCGCTGTCGCCGCGGCTCGCCGTGGTGCTGTCGATGATCGTGCACGAGATCGCCACCAACGCTGCAAAGTACGGCGCGCTGTCCAATGAGACCGGCCGGGTGACGCTGGAGTGGGAGGTCGTTGCCGAGGCGCCGAAGCCGCGGCTCCGCCTGATCTGGACCGAGATCGGCGGACCGCCGGTGACGGCGCCGGTGCAACGCGGCTTCGGCTCACGCCTGATCGAACGCAGCGCGCGCGACCAGCTCGGCGGCGAGGCAACGGTCGACTTCCTGCCGCGCGGCGTGGTCTGCACGGTGATTTGCGCGCTGGATGAGGCGCGATGAACGGAGGCCGGCAATGAAGATCACAAGCGTTCGCACGCACATCCTCGAAGCAAAGCTGTCGCAGCCCTTCGCCTATTCGCGCGCCTGGTACGACACGCGCACCGCGATGCTGGTCGAAATCGAGACTGACGACGGCCTTGTCGGCTGGGGTGAATGCTACGGCCCGGCACGAATGACGGCGGCGGTGGTTCGCAGCATCGAGCCATGGCTGATCGGCGAAGATCCGTTGCGCACCGACGTGCTGTGGCAGATGGTCTATGCGCGCTTGCGCGATCATGGCCAGAAGGGCGTCGTGATCCAGGGGATGAGCGGCATCGACATCGCGTTATGGGACATCAAGGGCAAGCATTTTGGCGTACCCGTGCATCAGCTTCTCGGCGGTGCCGCGCGCAAGCAGGTTGTGGCCTATGCGACCGGTCTCTACCGGCGCAAGTCAGGCGATCCGCTGACCTATCTGCCGGAGGAAGCGGCCGGTTATGCCGCCGAAGGATTCCGCGCCGTGAAGCTGAAGGTCGGTTTCGGCATCGCCGAGGATGCCGCAGTCACCCGCGCGGTGCGCGAGGCGATCGGCGCCGATGTCGCGCTGATGGTCGATGCGAACCACGCCTATGACGCGGTCGCGGCGATCCGGCTCGGCCGCCTGATCGAGCGCCATGACATCGGATGGTTCGAGGAGCCGGTGCCGCCGGAGGATGTCGCGGGCTATCGCGCGGTGAAATCCGCGCTCACGATTCCGGTCGCCGGCGGCGAGTGCGAATTCACGCGCTTCGGCTTTCGCGAGCTGTTCGTCTCGCACGCACTTGACATCGCCCAGCCCGACAGCTGCGCGGCAGGTGGTTTGAGTGAATGCAAGAAGATCGCCGACATGAGCGAGGCGTTCGGCATCCGCTACAATCCGCATGTCTGGGGCACCGGCATCGCGATCGCGGCCTCGCTTCAGCTCCTCGCCGTGCTGCCGTCGCACACGCCGACTTCGCTGTCCTCGCTCGAGCCGATGCTTGAATTCGACCGCACCGAACATCCGATCCGGCAGGCGATTTTGAAGGAACCGATCGAGCATGAGAGAGGCGTCGTGCGGGTGCCCGAGGGGCCTGGCCTCGGCATCGAGATCGACCGCGAGGCGCTGGCGCGCTTTGCGGCGGAGGCCTAGCCGATCGTCTGCAACGCCGGAAACGTCTCCAGCAGCCAGATGCTCACGTTCGAGACCGCGCCGGTGAGGAATCCAATGCCGGTAATCACCATCAGGACGCCCATGGCGCGCTCGACATTGACGAGATGGCCCTTCATGCGCGCGAACAGGGTGGAAAATTGCTCGATCATCAGGGCCGCGATCAGGAAGGGAATGCCGAGGCCGGCCGAATAGACCGCGAGCAGGCCGGCACCCTTCGTCACCGTGGCTTCGGCCGCGGCGACCGAGAGGATCGCGGCGAGGATCGGGCCGATGCAGGGCGTCCAGCCAAAGGCAAAGGCCAGCCCCATCACATAAGCGCCCCAGAGGCCAACGGGCTTGGGCGCGGTCAAGCGTCCCTCGCGCATCAACAGGCCGATGCGCGTCAGGCCGAGGAAGTGCAGGCCCATGACGATGATAACGATGCCGGCGAGGATCGAGAGTTCGGCCGACCAGGCGCGGATCAGTCCGCCGATCAGAGAGGCGCTGGCGCCGAGCGCCACGAACACCGTGGAGAAGCCGAGCACGAACAGGAGCGCCGACATCATGATGGCGCGCTTGGAGGTCGAAGCGGGCTCGTTGCTTTCGACATGCTCGATCGTCGCGCCCGTCAGATAGATCAGGTAGGGCGGAACCAGCGGCAGGACGCAAGGGGAGAGGAAGCTGACGAGGCCGGCAATCAGCGCCGCCGGGATCGAAACGTTTTGCATGATGCAGTCGGAGCCATCTCAGGCCCCGGTGCGGCGCGCGGGGAATGCGCGCGGCCCGGAGCCGAACCGGCTCTGGTGTAGCCGATGCCAGCGAATGCGCAACAGAGGCGCACAAAACCAGGGCTCCTCCCGATGCCGTCTGTGATCACAGATGCGGCATCGGGACACGCACAAATCTCGCCAAAAAGCGAAACTCGGCGGCGCGGCTACTTCACCACGCGGAGCAGCGGACGCCGGGGCTGGTCCTGCGTCTGCTTGGAGGGGGGCTGCGGTTCGTTCGTGGCCGTCCGCAGCATTTCGTCGCACAGTGCCTTGAGATCGGCACTGTCAATTCCTTTGAGTTTCATCCGCACGTCCAGGATGACAATGGACAGCAGCTCGGCCGACTCGCGGCTGTTGCTCTCGTTGAGCACCCTGCGGCACTCTTCGAGCGTTTCCAGCACCGACTGCAACTGTTCGTCTGAATGCGACACGGCGTTCTTTCCGCTAATTCGGCCTGTGAGACGTGGTTGTGACGACCCTTTTGGCCCCCATGGAGCGTTGAGGATAACACGAGGCCGCTGCGCCCCCGAACAGGATTTCAGTGTGTTTCTGCCTTGAAACCGCGGTTCCCGCGCGTATCGCGTCGCCCCGCCGACCGTCGTCGAAACGCTCAGTCGTAAAACGCCTGGCGTGCTGCAATTGATCCATCGCGGAACGCGGCGCCGGGTCTCGCCCATGGACGTTCATCGCGGACAGCGCCGACGATCCCGCAGCCATGTCACGGCTCACAACGGAACTCACGCCACACCCCTCATACGGGCGATGGTTTGCCCGATTCCCAGCCCTTGTTCCCAGCCCTGGCAGCACCGGAATACCACCTGCGGCGTAGTAAGGATGACGTTCAAAACTCGTCGTTCCCCAACCCGCAGTGGTTGTGGTTTGCGCCAGATTCTGCCAGTTTAGCGACCCGAAGGGACTTGTATGCACTCCTTGGCGGAAAGGGGCGTTCCACTGCAGGAACGCCCAAAGACAAACATCAGCGGCCTGTCGGACTGGGATGCGGCGCGCATTTTCCTGGAAGTCGTCCGATGCGGAAGTTTCCGTTCGGCGGCCGAGCGCCTGTCGCTGTCGATCAATGCCGTCCGCCGCCGGATCGATGATTTCGAACGCCAGACCGGCACCACCCTGTTCACCCGCGACGTCCACGGCACTCATCTGACCGACGAAGGCGCGCTGGTGGTCTCCGCCGTCGAGCAAATGGAGGCGGCCGCGTTCGACGTGCTGCGCACCAGCGATTCGACGGCGAACGCCCTGTCCGGCGAGGTCCGCGTCGCCGTCACCGAGGGACTGGGCACATTCTGGCTCGCCCCGCGACTGGTCGAATTCCAGCAGGCCTTTCCGAAGATCCTGGTCGACCTGCACTGCGCGATGCGCTCGGCCGACGTCTCTCGCCATGAGGCCGATGTCGCCATTCACCTGTCGCGGCCCTCCGCGCTCGACGTCAAGCTGGTGCGCCTCGGCCGCATGCATCTGATGTTCTGGGCCTCCGAGAAATACATTTCAAAACATGGCGCGCCGCGTTCGGCGATGGAGTTGATCAAGCACCGCCTGGTGCTGCAGTTCGCCGACCAGCTCGACGCCAAGCAAACTTTCGAGAGCTTCTTCCCCGGCGTTCCGGAGCGTGACCTTCTGGTCATGAAGACCAACGTCTCAAGCGCCAATTACTGGGCGGTCGCGAATGGTGCCGGAATTGGCGTATTCCCGAGCTACGCCGTCGCGCTTGGCGGGAAGTTGATTCCACTGGAGGTCGAGCTGAACAGATCGCTGGATATCTGGTTGTCCTACCACGCTGGTAGCGGCCGGATTCCGCGAGTGCGGCACATGATTGACTGGCTGATCGAAGCCTTCAATCCGGCGCGTTTCCCGTGGTTTAAGGAAGAGTTCGTGCACCCGCATGAATTCAAGGACGAGTATATGGGCGAACCCCTGACCCACCTCTTCGGGGGGTTTTCAACCGAAGACCGATGAGAAAAAAGATGAAGACAGCGGCGAAGAGAATGAAGCAGCGCAGTGCCGGCAAGCCGGACATTGAGTTGGGCAAGCGAATCCGTCTGCGGCGCGTCGAGATGAAGGTCTCGCAGGCGGAGCTCGGCGAGAAGCTCGGCGTCAGTTTCCAGCAGGTCCAGAAGTACGAGAAGGGCGTCAATCGCGTCGGCGCGGCCCGGCTTCAGCAGATCGCCACCGCCCTCGATGTGCCGGTGACCTTCTTCTATGACGGCGACAACAAGGCGCGCGAAGTCGAGAGCCTGCTCTTCCTGGACTCGGCCTTCAGCCTCCGCCTGCTGCGCGCCTACAGCAAGATCAAGGACCAGACGGTGCAGCGTCAGCTCGTCTCTCTGATGGAATCGATCGCGGCGAACGAAGCCTGAGCCGATCGGCGTTCGCGCCTTTCCGCCCGATGTTCAATCCGCCGCGTCACGGGGACGCGGCTGGATTGGACGAGACCCGGACGAGATCTATCCGGCCCGCGCGCTCGCGCAGACTTCTCGGGGCGGCATCACCGCCCCTTTTTGTTGACCATTTTTCCCGCCGTCGCCCGCGGTTTTCGCGAACCGATTCCGGCCCTGTCGCGACCCAATCCAGAGACCGCCGTCCGACGTGCGGGGCTCGTGATGCGCCGTGCTTAAGGGAGCCGCAACCGGGAGGCGCTAGCCTCTCGCCGATTTCTCGAATCAGCACGACCACCGGAATTTCCGACGCGATCGCCCGTCCGGGCCTCGCTCTCATGGGGAATATGGGACACATGTCGAAACGCCATGCGATGATCATTGCCGTCGGCATGCTTGCGAGCGCCTCCGCGCTTGCGCAGACCGAGACCATTGGGCAGGCCGGGCCTAAGCCGGCGACTACGGCTGGCACCGTGCCGGCCGCCGCCAATCCGGCCCACGCAGCCGCCCCGAAAACCGCCGCGCCGGCATCCGCTTCGACGGCAGAAAGCCGCTCGGCCGCGGCGCTCGCGCTGACGCATGAGCCGACCTATGACGAAGGATCCGCCCAGCGCATCAAGGATGCGGCACTGAGCTATTCCGATCTGGCCGTGCGCGGCGGCTGGCCGGCCATCCCGGCAGACGCCAAATTCGCGCCCGGCGCCCAGGGCGCCAATGACGATCTCCTGCGCAAGCGGCTGATCGTCTCCGGCGATCTTGCCGCCGACAGGGCGAGCGGCGCCTTCGACCAGGATCTCGCCGACGCCGTGAAACGCTTCCAGGCCCGCCACGGCCTTGCACCGACCGGAACGATGACACCACGCACGATCGCGGCGATGAACGTGCCGGTGCAGACGCGCATCCGGCAGCTGGAGGCTTCGCTGCAGCGGCTCGAGAACATGAATTTCGGCTTCGGCCAGCGCTATGTCGTGGTCAACATCCCCGCCGCCTTCGCCGAAGCCATCGAGAACGACGTCGTGGTGAGGCGCTATCGCGTGATCGTCGGCAAGACCGAAAAGCCCTCGCCGACGCTGACGGCCCAGATCAGCAGCGTCGTCCTCAATCCGACCTGGACGGTGCCTTCCTCGATCGCCAAGACCGAGATCTCCGCGCATATGCGCAAGGATCCTACCTATCTGTCGCGCATGCACATGGAGGTGCTCGACGCCCACGACAATCCGATCGATCCGAATTCGGTTGATTGGTCGGGCACGCATACGCCGAATTTCACCGTGCGCCAGCACAACGGCACGTTCAACGCGCTCGGCGCGGTCAAGATCGACATGCCGAATTCCTATTCGGTCTACATGCACGACACCAACCAGCGCAATCTGTTCAGCGATGATTACCGCTTCGATTCCCATGGCTGCTCGCGCGTCGACAATGTGCGCGATCTCGCCGCGTGGCTGTTGAAGGACCAGCCGAAATGGAGCCGCGCCGCGATCGACGCGGAAATCGCCAGCGGCCAGCATCTCGAAATCGCCATGGTGAAGAAAGTGCCGGTGGCCTGGATCTATCTCACGGCGTGGATGACCAAGGACCAGACCGTCCAGTTCCGCAACGACGTCTATAACCAGGACGAGCAGCTGCTGGAGGCGACCGCCGAAGAGGCGGCCTTCTTCAGCAATGCCGGCAGCCATCCGCTGACCGCGCATATGACGAGATAGATCGCGCCATGCAATCGCGGCACAGGCGGCTGCACAGCCACGTCCGTTGCCGCGGTTGACCCTGGCCTCGCCCCGGCCGAACATTGCGCTTCGCCAACGAAAGCGAGCGCGATGTCCGACATGTCCAGCACGACCGAAACTCCTTACGCCGACGGCAAGATCCTCAAGCACATAGCCGGTGGCGTCGGCGTGATCACCTTCAACAATCCCGACAAGCGCAATGCGATGTCGCTGGAGATGTGGGAGGGATTTGGCGAGGCGCTGACAACCTTACGCGATGACGCTGCCGTGCGCGTCGTGATCCTGCGCGGCGGCGGCGGCAAGGCGTTCGTGTCGGGCGCCGACATCAGCCAGTTCGAGAAGGCACGCCATAACGCCGCCGCTTCCGAGGAATATGGCAAACGCAGCGCCGCCCAGCGCGCGCTGCTCGCCGATTATCCCAAGCCGACCATTGCCTGCATCCAGGGCTTTTGTCTCGGCGGCGGCATGCAAGTGGCGATGCTCGCGGACATCCGCATTGCCTCCCATGGCAGCCAGTTCGGCATTCCCGCGGCGAAGCTCGGCATCGCCTATGGCTATGATGGATTGAAGCACTTGGTGTCGTTGGTTGGCCCGTCCTGGGCCCGACTCCTGATGTATACGGGCATGCGCATCGATGCGTCGGAAGCGCTGCGCATCGGGTTGGTCGAGCGCGTGGTTCCGGAGGATCAGCTCTGGGGCGAGACCATGGCCATCGCCGAGACGATCTCGCAAAATGCGCCGCTCGCGATCAAGGCTGCCAAGCTCACCATCGCGCAAGTGTTGAAGGACGAAAGCGGGCGCGACATGGACGCGATCAAGGCGGCCGGCACGGCCTGCATGGACAGCGCGGATTTTCGCGAGGGCCGGCAGGCCTTCATGGAGAAGCGCAAGCCGCAGTTCCAGGGACGGTGATTCCGTTATCAGCGAGCAAAATGAAAAACAATCCAGAGTGCCTCTGCCTGCTTCGTCGCTTTGGCTCTTCGCGATGACGGCCGCCAACGTGAACATGCATTCACGAAGATTAAATTCCCACGCCGCTGCAACACCATAGCAACCAGCTGATTTGCTGGAAGTTCTCTCGCCATCAAACGAGGGAGATTGCGATGAAACTCAAATTTGCTGTTGTTGGTCTGGCTGCCCTGGGCGGCGCAACGCTCGCATCAGGACAGGCGCTCGCAGCGATGCCGAACGGCATTCCGCAGGCCGACCGTATCGCGAGCGGCCCGGCAGCCGACGTCGATCAGGTGCGCTGGGTCTGCAACCCCTGGGGTCGCTGCTTCTGGCGTCCGAACTATTATGGCGCCTACGGCTTTTACGGCGGCCCGCGACGCTTCTACGGCGGCCGTCCGTGGGGCTGGGGCCATCGCCACTGGCGTCGCTGGTGAACTACAAGGGGCCGCGAGGCCTCTCTTCCTACAAAGCCGCGAGCACCGCCTTCGTGATGTCGGCGGTGCCGTTGCTGCCGCCGAATTCCATCGGCTTCAGGCCGCCGGCATAGACCTTGTCCACGGCGCGCTCAATTTGTTCGCCGGCCTCAGCCGCGCCCTCGACGCCGTGCTTGTCGGCGAGCCAGTCCAGCATCATCGCGGCCGACAGGATCATCCCGGTGGGATTGGCCTTGCCCTGCCCCATGATGTCGGGCGCGGTGCCGTGGCACGGCTGGAACACGGCGTATTTGTCGCCGATGTCTGCCGACGGCGCCATGCCGAGGCCGCCGATCAGGCTCGCGGTGATGTCGGAGACGATGTCGCCGAACATGTTCTCCATCACCATCACGTCGAAATCCCAGGGACGCTTCACCAGCATCGCCGAGCAGGCATCGACATAGAGCCGGTCGGTCTTCACCTCCGGATGACGCTTGGCGATGTCGTCGAAGATGCCGCGGAAGAACGCAAAGGCCTTGAACACGTTCGCCTTGTCGACGCAGGCGAGCGCGCCGGGCTTGCCGCGCGCCTTGCGCCGTTCGGCGAGGCGAAACGAGAACTCGAACAGGCGCTCGGACGTCTTGCGCGTGATCACCATGGTCTCGCGCGCCTCCTCATGGGTGACGACGCCCTTGCCCATCGAGGCGAACAGGCCTTCGGTAGACTCCCTGATCACGACGAGATCGATGCCGCGCTGGTCGGCGCCGACTATCGGGCTCGGTACGCCCGGAATGAGCCGCGCCGGGCGCACACCGGCATAGAGATCGAAGATGAAACGCAGCTCGATCTGCGGCGCGATCTCGGTGTTGTCAGGGTAGCGCACCGACGGCAGACCGCAGGCGCCGAGCAGGATCGCGTCCGCCTCCTCGCACAGCTTGATGGTGGTATCGGGCATCGACTTGCCGGTGGCGAGATAATGATTGGCGCCCGCCGGCGCCTCGGTGAAGCGGAAGCTCAGGCCGGATTTCGTCTCGATCTTGCGCAGGACTTCGATGGCCGGCGCCATGACTTCGGGACCGATGCCGTCACCGGCGAGCACGGCAATGTGGAAGGCGTTATTTGCGGACATGGGGCTTCCGAATGAAGGAGAGAGAGACTCGTCATTGCGAGGAGCTCTTGCGACGAAGCAATCCAGACTGTTCCGCGGAGGGATTCTGGACTGCTTCGCTGCGCTCGCAATGACGGAGGATAGACCGAGGCTACGGCGTCAGCACCGTGCGGCCAACCACCGCGCCCTGCTGCAGCTGCACCAGCGCGTCGTTGGCCTTGGCGAGCGGCTGCCGCGTCACGGGGATCGGCGCTATGTTCTTCGCTCGCACGAGGTCGAGCAACTCCTGCGTCTCGCGCAAATTGCCGACATAGCTGCCCTGGATCGTCACCGCCTTGATCGGAATCAGCGGCAGCGCCCAGGTCGCGCCGCCGCCGAACAGGCCGACGAGCACGAGCTTGCCGCCCTTCGTCAGGCAGTCGAAGCCGAGTTGGGTGGTGGCGGCGTTGCCGACGAGATCGAGCACGGCGCGGATGGGACCACCGGCTTTCTTGGCAAGCTGCTCCAGCGCGTCGGGCGTCTTGGGATCGACGGTCGCGAGCGCGCCGGCTTGCTCCGCGCCTTCGCGCTTCTTCGCGTCGATGTCGACCATGATCGCGCCCTTGCCGCCCATCGCCTTCAGCAGCGACAGTGCCATCAGGCCAAGTCCGCCGGCACCGAACATCACGATCGGCGTGTCGAAGTGCTGCTCGAGCTTCTTCAGCGCGCTATAGGTCGTGACGCCCGAGCAGGCGTAGGGTGCGGCCGACGCGGGATCGAGGCCTCTCAGATTGAGCAAATAGCGCGGATGCGGCACCAGCATGTGGTCGGAATAGCCACCGTCGCAGTAGACGCCGAGCGAGCGCGGCGTCAGGCACATGTTCTCATCGCCGGCGAGACAGGTCGCGCATTTGCCGCAACCGATCCAGGGATAGACCAGCCCGACATCGCCGATCTTCACGTCGCCCTGGTCCGACGACTTCACGTTCGGGCCGAAGGCGAGGACCTCGCCGACCGTCTCGTGCCCCATGGTCAGCGGCAAATTGATGCCGCGGTCCTTCAGCGAGAGCGGCTTGCGGCCGTGGCCGAGATCGTAGCCGCCTTCCCAGATGTGAAGGTCGCTATGGCAGACGCCGGCGGCCTTTACCTTGATCAGCACCTGCGTGCCGGACGGCTGCGGCGTCGCCTCGTCGAACTCCTGCAGCGGCGCCTTGAAGTCGGCGACCTTGAAACTTTTCATCGGTGTCCTCCCGGATACTTTTCTTGTCGCCGCCACCATGGCATGGGCGGCAGGACGAGACAAACTCGACCTGTCTAGTGTGGGCTGGTGGATCATGGCAAGCCGGCCACGCGGAAAGCCGCATTGCTCGCTGCACGAAGCTGTCCGTCAGACTTCGTCAGCCTTGCGCGGCTGTTTTGCCTGACGGAATTGGTCCACCGTCGGTGAGCCCGATCTCCGCGCGCAGCCCGTCGGTGTGCTCGCCAAGAACGGCCATCGTCTTGCCCGGTGTCGTATCGGCACCGGTCATCCGGAACGGCAGATTGAGCACCTGGAACGAACCGCCTTCATCCTCCACAGACGAGAGCGCCTCACGGTGCGCGAGCTGCGGATCGGCCAGTGCTTCGGACACAGTGCGGTAGGCCGAGGCCGGCACGCCGGCCGCACCTAGCGCGACAAGACAGACATCGGTCGAGAGCTGCCGCGACCAGGCCTCGACACCGTCCATCAAGTCGGCCCAATGATCGCGGCGCGCCGCGTAGGCGGCGAAGCGCGGATCGGAAATCCAGTCGGGGCGGCCGATCACGCCCATCAGTCCCTGAAACGTCTTCTCGCTCGCGACCGTGATCATGACATAGCCATTGGCCGTCTCGGTCGGCCCGAACATCGGGCGCGGCGGCGGCTTCACCGCGAATTGCGAACTCTGCAACTCCGTCAGCGTCAGCGTCAGCATCGATTCCAGCATGGAAACGTCGATGTGCTGGCCGAGCCCAGTCAAGGTGCGCTGGTAGAGCGCCGACGCGATCGCGCCAAACCCGTAGGTGCCGGTGACGACGTCGGCATGGTAGATGCCGCAATAATCCGGGCGGCTGCGGCCGGGCTGGTAGGCGAGATGCGCCATGTCGTAACCGGAGGCTGCATGGATCACCGGCGCATAGGCCGGCAGCTCGGCCGACGGGCCGCTCTGGCCGTAGCCGGAGATCGAGCAGTAGATCAGCTTCGGATTGACGGTGCGTATTCTGTCATAGTCGAGCCGCAGCCGATGCATCACGCCGGGGCGAAAGTTCTCGACCAGGATGTCAGCAGTCGCGGCCAGCCGGCGGACCGCCTCCTTGCCGTCCTCGGACTTGAGGTCGAGCACGACGCTCTTCTTGCCGACGTTGAGCTGGCCGAACACGGTGCTGCAGCCCTTGCGCAGCGGCGGCCGGGTCCGCATCGTCTCGCCGCCGTCGGTCTCGATCTTGATGACCTCGGCGCCCATGTCGGCCAGCATCCGCGCACAATGGGGACCGGCGATGGTGGTCGAAAAATCCAGGACACGGAGGCCGGCGAAGGCCTTTGTCGTGGTCCCCTCATGCTTATCTGATAGCTGCATGCCTGCTTGCGTCCTTGAGTCACTTAGGAACTTATCGAAGTTCTCTGTTGTTGGTGCGCCGACCCTAGAGGGCGGCGGCTGAGTAGGAAAGTCTTTAGCGAACAGACACGTCTCGCGGGCGGCTTTGGGAATTCCGGGGCAACTGGACCCGTTCTTGCATAGCAGCAATCGGGCTCCGGCAGAGGGCAGCAGTTCTTGAGGGTCTTGTTCGTTACGACAGAAATGGACGACTTTGTCCGCGTCGGCGGACTTGGAGCCGTTTCCGCTGCACTCCCCCGAGCCCTCCGTCCTTTCGCCGACATCCGGGTCATGTTGCCTGGCTATCGCGACATCATCGAACAACTCACGCATATTCAGATCGTTGGCCGCTGTCCGGCGTTCGCGGAGATGCCGGCCTGCTCGCTCGGCCGCGCCGCGACCAAGGACGGTCTGCCGGTCTATGTGTTGTTGTGTTCGCAACTCTACGACCGGCCCGGCAACCCCTATGGCGACGAGTCCGGGCGCGACTGGCCCGACAACGACATCCGTTTCGCTCGCTTTGCCTCGGCCGCCGCTGAGCTCGCGATGGGCACGCTGGACAAGGATTGGGCAGCAGACCTGATCCATGCCAATGACTGGCAGGCTTCGCTCGTGCCGGCCTACCTCGCTTGGCGCGGCTCCAAGCTGCCGTCGATCCTGACCATTCATAACCTCGCCTATCAGGGCCTCTTCCCGAAGGACTCGCTGCGGCGGATCGGCGCACCGGAGAGCTCCTTCCATATCGACGGCGTCGAGTTCTACGACCAGCTCTCCTTCCTCAAGGCCGGGCTGGTCTACGCCTCGCATCTCACGACAGTCAGCGGCACCTATGCGCGGGAGATCACCACGGATGAATTCGGCTGCGGTCTCGAAGGCCTGCTTCGAGTCCGCTCCGACGCGGCCGAGCTCACCGGCATCCTCAACGGCATCGACGAGAGCTGGGACCCGCGTTCCTGCGCCCAGCTTGCCCAGCAGTTCGGCGCCGGCGACTGGATAGGCAAGAAGGCCAATGCGGACTATGTGCGCAAGCAGTTCGGGCTTGCGGTGTCGCGCGGCCCGATGTTCGGCATCGTCGCCCGGCTGGTGCACCAGAAGGGCATCGATCTCGTGCTGGCGGCGGCCGACGAGATCGTCGATGCCGGCGGGCAGATCGTGGTCACCGGCTCCGGGGAGCCGGCGCTCGAGCAGGCGCTGATCGACGCGCATCGCCGGCGCCCTGACGCGATCGGGGTCGTGATCGGCTTCAACGAGGCCCAGGCGCGCCGCATCTTCGCCGGCAGCGATTTCACATTGATGCCGTCACGCTTCGAGCCCTGCGGGCTCAGCCAGATGTACGCCCAGCGCTTCGGCTCGCTGCCGATCGGCCACCAGACCGGCGGCCTCGCCGAGACCATTACCGACGGCGAAACCGGCTTCCTGTTCTCAAAACCCTCGCACGAGTCCTTCCTCGGCGGCGTCCGCCGGGCGTTCTCCGCCTTCGTGGCACAGGACCAGCTCGACACCATGCGTCGCAGTGCGATGGGACGGTCGTTCTCCTGGAGCATCCCGGCCGGCAGCTACAACGCGCTGTACCGGAAGCTGGCGGCGGTGTGAGCGCGCGGCGACGGCGTGTCCTTCGCGCTCCGTCCTTGCGAGCGTAGCGAAGCAATCCAGACTGTTTCCGTGGCAGCAGCCTGGATTGCTTCGTCGCAAGGGCTCCTCGCAATGACGGTGGTTTGTGGCAACGGCGGAGGACTTCACCCCTTCCGGCGCTGATCCATCTGCGACCGTCCGATCCAGGCACGGTTAAGGCACCGCGTCATCCAGTCCGGCTGCAGCTCGCCGCGCAGCCTCGCCTGCGCTTCCTGGTAGGGACCGACATAGCGCAAGCGATCCGGCAACTTCGGGTAGACGCGTCGGATCCATTGCAGCGCGTTGTCGGCTGACCTCTTCTCGCGCTCATCAAGCTCGAACCCAAATCCCACACCCAGGCGTTCCGGCAGCAGGCTTGCCGTGAGCGCGCGATACCAGCGCGGCGGACGCAACCACGGGCGCG
Source organism: Bradyrhizobium sp. MI1.11 (assembly GCF_055811255.1). Taxonomy (NCBI): domain Bacteria; kingdom Pseudomonadati; phylum Pseudomonadota; class Alphaproteobacteria; order Hyphomicrobiales; family Nitrobacteraceae; genus Bradyrhizobium; species Bradyrhizobium sp. MI1.11. The sequence continues at coordinate 106,390 of NZ_JBVVPM010000001.1, read as the reverse complement.
CGCCACCAAAGATTTGCGCGGCGATCTCGCGCGCCGCCGGACTGACAGTCAGCGTATCCGAGTGCGTCATTGCCGCGGTGTAGGCCGCAAAGCCTGACCAGTCCGCGGGCAGATCGTGTGCCGTCAACCCGAACAGGGCACCGAACAACCGACTCTCGGCCCAGTAGCGTTCGCGTTCCTCCGCCGAAAGCGGCGGCAAAACCAGATCATGCGACATCAGCGCGGTCTCGACCAGCGTGGCATGAACCCAGCGCAGCGACGGGATGTCGTTGGCACAGTAGCGCGAGCCTGCCGCGAACGGACCGACGGTCTCCGGCATCTCGCCGACGATCATGCTGTGGCGCCGGTGCAGTTGCCGCGACGACAACAGCGCGCGGTCGAGCGAGCCGAACACCATGGCAAAGACGATGTCGAAGGTGCGATGAAATCGTCCGATCGGATCGGCCAAGGTTTTCGAATGCTCGGCGATGGCAGCAGCGACCCAGGGATGCGCCAGCTGCAGCAACAGCGCACGACCGGCGCCGAGAAAGATCACGGCCTCGCGGTCGATCTGCCAGGTCATCGTGTCAGGGCCGAACACACCAGCAACCGGTCCCGCCATATCAGCACGAACCTGATCGAGGGCAGATTCCAGATCTCTCTCAGCGACCAATTGCAAGGCCTCGCGACGAAGACAGCGGGCGACAATAACCCGGACGGCCTTCCCGTGAAATCGTCACTGCGAGAAACAATGACGGACGAAGCCCTCACTCCGCCGCAATCGGCATGACGTCCATATGTTCGTGCAGCACCACGCCCGCAAGCGGATCGAACTCGCCAACCCAGGGCCTTCGCTCCAACACGGACTTTGTGTGCGAATAGCCGGCATCCCAGCGCCGCATGATGCCGGACGGACTGAAGTCGATATCCTTGGTGTGGTTCTCGCGATCGAGCTGCGGCGCAAGCAGGCGCACGACATGCATGCGTGTCGGGCAACCATAGCTCGCCAATTCACGAACCGCCGGATCGCTGCGCTCGCTCTCGGGCAGTCGCGCGGCGAGCTGGTTGATGACATGGCGCAGGCGATGGGCTTGCTGCTGGCGCGTGATCTGGCTCGCGATGCGGCTGGAATACTGCACGTCCTTGTGCCGGTTCAAGACCTCCGCCATCGTGGTTGGCTCGGCGCCGACGGGATTCCACAAATGCACGGCGAAGATCAGCGAATTTTTACGCGGATTATCATCAAAGACCGCCTCGGTCGGCGTGTTCGACAAAATACCGCCGTCCCAATAGAGCTCGCCATCGATCCGCACGGCCGGAAACGCCGGCGGCAGCGCGCCTGACGCCATGACATGCTTCACCGTCAGCTCACCGTCGCGGCTGTCGAAATAGCGCATCTGGCTGTTGCGGACGTGAGCGGCGCCGACCGTCAACCGTGGCGCACAGCGATTGATCCGGCCGAAATCGACGAGCTCGAGCAGCGTCCGCTCCAGCGGGGCCGTCGAATAGAAGCCGGCGTGATCGGCTCCGAGGGGATAGGAATCGCCCGCATGCGCCAATGGATTGGGACGGAAGAAGCCGGGAATGCCGTGGGTCACGGTCGACCAATAGGCGAGCTTTTCGTTGAAGTCGGGAAACGCGGTGCGCAGATTCCAGACCGGATTCTGCTCCATTCGTTTCCAGAACTCCTTCAGGCGCTGCAGCCGCTGGTCGGGCGCGTTGCCCGCAATGAGGCAGGCATTGATGGCGCCGATCGAGGTGCCGATGATCCAGTCCGGCTCGATGCCGGCCTCGTGCAGCGCCTGGTACACCCCGGCCTGATAGGACCCGAGCGCACCGCCGCCCTGAAGCACCAGCACCACCTGGCCGGGCAGATCCTTCGACACGCTGGTATCGGGCTTTACGCCGTTCATATCCTGCTCCCTGAGAGCCCGTATCCTTGCCATGTTCGTTCCTCGCGATGTTTTGTTACGCGCTCGCCTTCAATGCGCGGTCCAGCCTCCGTCGACGGGCAACGCAATCCCGGTGATCGTGGCCGCCGCGTCGGTCGACAGGAATACGCTGAGCGCACCGAGCTCCTCGACGGTCGAGAAGCGCTTGTTCGGCTGTTGCGCCAGCAGCACGTCGCGGATCACCTGGTCGCGCGAGATCCCGTGCGCCTTGGCCTGTCCGTCGATCTGCGCCTCGACCAGCGGCGTATAGACATACCCGGGACAGATCGCGTTGCAGGTGATGCCCTCTTCTGCCGTCTCCAGCGCAGTCACCTTGGTGAGCCCGACGATGCCGTGCTTGGCCGCGACATAGGCCGCCTTGAACGGTGAGCCGACCAGGCCGTGCGCGGAGGCGATGTTGATGATCCGCCCGAACCCGTTCTGTCGCATTGCGGGCAGCGCGAGCCGCGTGGTGTGGAAGGCCGACGACAGATTGATCGCGAGGATCTGGTCCCATTTCTCGACCGGAAACTGCTCCAGCGGCGCAACGTGCTGGATGCCGGCATTGTTGATCAGGATATCCAGCCGGCCAGCCTGCGCGACCGTCGCCGCGATCATCTCGGCGATCGAATTCGGCCTGGTCATGTCGGCCGGCGAAAAACTTGCCTTGACGCCGAACTCGGCCGCGATCTGCTCGCGCGTCCGATCGAGCTCGGCCGCCACACCAAGGCCGTTCAGCACGATGTCGGCGCCGGCCGCGGCAAGTGCCCGCGCGATACCGAGGCCGATGCCACTGGTTGACCCCGTGACCAGCGCAACCTTGCCCGCGAGCGCCCGGGCGGCGGACGTCTGCGGCTTGACGGACATATTCACTGGCAAATCCTCCGACGACTGGTGTTGAGCCGACTGTGAAGCATCGCCCGGTTTGACGGAAATGCCCGTTAGCTTCCGAAACCATGCCCGGGCGCTATTGCGGCCGGGATGTCATTCCCCGCCCCGATCGGCTAGCCTCCGCCTGGTCTTGCTGGAGAGCCGATCCAATGGAAATGCATCAGGTCCGCTATTTCCTCGCGGTGGCGCAGCTCTTGAACTTCACGCGTGCCGCCGAGGACTGCAACGTGACGCAGCCTTCGCTGACGCGCGCGATCAAGCAGCTCGAGGCCGAACTCGGCGGCGATCTGTTTCGCCGCGAACGGCCTGCGGCACAATTGACCGAGCTCGGCCAGCGCATGCATCCGCTGCTGAAGCAGTGTTTTGATGCGGCCACCGGCGCACGCTCGCTGGCCTCCTCTTTCCGCAGCGGCGAGATCGGCGCGCTTCGCGTCGCGCTGACGCATTCGATCGATCTTTCGCTCCTCATCCCGCATCTCAACCAGATCAAACGGCAGTTCAACCGGCTCGAATTCCGCTTCCTGCGCGGCTCGAGTCGTGAAGTGGCCGACTTGCTGAAGAAGGGCGAGGCCGAGCTCGGGATTGCCGCCGACATCGACGAGGCCTGGGAGCGGCTCGATGTCTGGCCGCTGTTCACCGAGAGCTTCGAGCTCGTGGTCAGCGACGGACACCGGCTCGCAGGCCGCAGCAGCATCGAACTGGACGATTTGCGCGCGGAGCAGCTGCTGAGCCGGACGTTTTGCGAGCATTCCGTCCGTATCTCGGCGAGCCTGCGCGAGCACGGCATCGCGGTCGAACAGGGTCACGAAATCTCGAACGAGCGCGACCTGATCGAGCTGGTCGAGGCCGACATCGGCGTCGCCATGGTGCCGCACACCTCGCCCGTTCCGGAGACGCTGACGCGCGCTGCGGTCGCCGGGCTGGACGCCCGTCGCACCGTCAGCCTCTACGGGGTGGCCGGCCGGCAGCGTACGGCGGTGGCCAATGCCGTGATGCGCATGCTGCGCGGTGCGGATTGGCGGGAGATTGCGGGTTAGCAGCGACGCTCGCTGCTGACCCTTTTAGGCTTCCCTGCTCGCGCCTTCCAACGCTTCAAGCAGATCATCGACCTCCATTCGCTTGCGGAAGTCCGGATCGACGAAGCGGGCTTTCACCAGACCGTCGCGGCCGACGACGAACACGGCCGGGATCGGCAGCATCCAGCCATCATTGCCGTGGAATTTCGCCATGTCCTGGTAGGACAACAGGCTCTGGATCTCGGCACCTAGCCAGATCGCGAGATTGAGCGACAGCGCATAGCCGTTGTCGAGGTCGGTCAGGATCGGAAATGGCGCATCAGCTTCCGCTTTGAGCTGCTGGGTATATTCCTGCGTCTCCGGCATGACCGCGACGATTCGCGCACCCATGGACTCGATGCGATCAAGCGCCTGGACCACCGCGCGAACATTGAGCCGGCAATAGGGGCACCAATGGCCGCGGAAGAACATCACGGCGACCGGGCCGCTCTCCAGCAGCGAGGACAGCGCGACGAGACGCCCGCTTTCGTCCGGCAACATGAACGGCGGCATCGCCTCGCCCGGACGCGGCGCGGTGTCGCCGCCGCCGTTTCCATTCAACCTGGTCACCAGATGATCGACTGCCTCGCCATAGGCCGGGAACACGTCGCGGCTGGCGTCGGCATAGGCGCGGAGCTGCTCGTTCAGCGTGCCATCCATGTCACGGCAGCGCTGGAAGGCGAGTTTGAGCCGCTCGGCATCGGCCGGCGAGAGAGAGGTCATCTTGCGCTCCAGCGTTCAGGGGACGAATATTAGGTGCCCGATCCGGCCGCCCGCAAGGGGCGGCCGTCATGCGCACGCGATCAGTTCACGTAGAAATTGCCGGTCGGGTCCAGCCGCCCCGAGGTGGAATACAGCGATCCGTTGTCCATGAAGAAGACGGTGTTGTCAGGGACCTTCTTGGCGCTCTTCATCATGGCCTCGTGGTTCTTCTCCGCCGGGGCCATGGCCATCGCCGACATCTTGCCGGGACCGCCATACATGTAGGCCATGCCGGCCTTGAAGTCCCATGTGGCCTCCGAGAAGGCCGATGTGGCGATGACCGCGAACGCAGCCGTGGCAATCAAGGTCTTGGACAATGTCGTCATGAGATGCTCCTCCGGATTGACGTGAACGCCCGCCAATCGGGCGCCCTGCCATCGAACGCCAATCGCTGGGAAAGCGGAAATGCCGATCCCCAATCGGTTCGATAGCGAGCGCGTATCGGGCCCGATAGCGCCGGTCTATCGCAGCGAGAGCGAAAGAGCATTTCAGAACGAGCACTCTTTCGACGAAAGTCCCGACATAGCCGGCGACCATTGCGGTTGCGGCCAACACAGGAGACGTCCCGATGTTCAAGCATCACACCTTGTCGCGCGCGGTCTGGCCCGGCCTTGCCATCCTCGGCGTATTGACACTCTCGGCGCAGCCAGTCTCCGCCGGCGAATGCCCGGCCGACAAGATCAAGCCGAACGCGCAGCAGATGGTCGACTACAAGCCGGTCGGCGTCACCGACGTCACGCTCGGCGCCATCGACCTCGGCAAACAGCCGGCGCATATCGAAGGCCGCGAGCTGCGCTTCCGCAAGCTGACCATCGAGCCCGGCGGCATCGTGCCCTGGCACAGCCATGACGACCGCCCTGCCCTGATCTTCGTGCAGCAAGGCGAGATCGTCGAACACGCGTCCAACTGCGTCGATCCGATCGTGCACAAGGCCGGCGACATCCGCCCCGAGGTGTCCGGCACCTCGCACTGGTGGAAGAACCTCGGCAAGGAAACGGTCATCCTCTATGTCGGCGACGTCCGCAAGGACCCGCACGACCACAACATGTAACGGGTGCGCGACCCCAGCACGCCTGACGGAATGTGGCGCCCGGGATCCCCATGCTGCCCCGCATGCGGGCGCCACATTCATCACAAGGAAGGCCTGCCATGACCGATCTTTCCGCGCCGATCAAACCGACCGCGATGACGATGGACGCGCATTCACCAGGTCTCGCGCTTCGCTCCCTCGTGATCGGCCTCACTGCCTTCCTCACCGTCGTCGACCTGTTCGCGACACAGGCAATCCTGCCCTCGCTGACACGTCACTACGGTGTCGCACCAGCGGCGATGAGCCTGGCGGTCAACGCAAGCACGTTCGGCATGGCCGTCGCAGGCCTCGTCGTCGGCTTTCTCAGCCCGCACATCGACAGGCGGATCGGCATCCTGCTCAGCCTGACCCTGCTCGCGATTCCGACGAGCCTGCTGGCGACTGCGCCCAATCTTGCCGTCTTCACCGGCCTGCGGGTCGCGCAGGGCCTCTGCATGGCATCCGCCTTCGCATTGACATTGGCTCATCTCGGCGAGCAATGCAGCGCAATGGATTCCGGCGGCGCCTTTGCCGCCTACATCACGGGAAACGTCGCCAGCAATCTCGTCGGCCGGCTGGTCTCGGCCGCGATCGCCGATAGCCTTGGCCTGGCATGGAATTTCTATTTCTTTGCAGCCCTTAATCTGGCCGGCGCCGCACTGGTCTATTTCACCACTGCGCGCGTACAGCCGACGCGTGCAACGACGCCGAAGGCGTCGGCGCTTGGCGCGACGATCGCGCAGTGGCGGGATTCACGGCTGCGTGCCGCCTACGGCATCGGCTTCTGCATCCTGTTCGCATTCATCGGCACTTTCACATTCGTCAATTTCGTTCTGGTTCGGCCACCGCTGTCGCTGGGCATGATGGACCTCGGCTTCGTTTACTTCGTCTTCCTGCCTTCGGTGGTCACGACGTTGCTGGCCGGCAAAGTGGCGTCGCGCCTCGGAACGCGTCCGACGATCTGGGGCTCGCTCGCGACCGCCGGGATCGGCTTGCCGCTGATGCTGGCCCCACACCTGGGCGCGGTCCTCGCCGGGATGGTTCTGGTCGGAATCGGCACCTTTTCCGCGCAAGCGGCTGCGACAGGATTCGTCGGACAGGCTGCGGCTGAAAACCGCGGCATCGCCAGCGGCACCTATCTCGCCTGCTATTTCTGCGGCGGGCTCATCGGCACCGCCGTCCTCGGCCGGCTGTTCGACGCGTATGGCTGGCATGCCTGCGTGGCCGGGGTGGGCCTGGCGCTCGCGGTCGCGGCCCTGCTGACGCTCGCCTTGAAGCGCTAGCGCTTGGCCGGCGCTTCCTGCGGCGGCTCGTCGTCGGCGATGGCGCGCCAGGCGGCGCCGTCGAGATCGTCGTACTGGCCGCTCCGGAGCGACCAGAGGAAGGCGGCGAGACCGGCGAGACCGAGCATCAGCGCCAGCGGCACCAGGATGACCAGGATTTCCATCACGCGATCTCCCGCGAGGCGCTGCGCGCGCGCAGCGAATTCAGCATCACCAGGATCGAGGATCCGCTCATGGCGGCAGCCGCGATCAGGGGCGTCACGACGCCGCTGATCGCCACCGGCACCGCGAGGACATTGTAGCCGATCGCAAGCCAGAGATTTTGCCGCATCAAGTGCAGCGCCTTGCGCGAAGCGTCGATGGCGGCGACGACCGGGGCCAGCGGCCGGCCGAGGAAGACGAGATCGGCGGTCGCCTGGCTCAAATGCGCGGCCGAGATCGGCGACATCGAGACGTGCGCTGCCGCCAGCGAGGGCGCATCGTTCATGCCGTCGCCGACCATCAGGACCTTCATGCCCCTCTGCTTCAAGACCTCGATCCGCGCGATCTTGTCGGCTGGGGTCACCCCGGCGCGCCATTCCGAGATGCCCAGCGCGTGGGCCGCCGCGATCACCGCCGGTTCACGGTCGCCGGAGAGAATCTCGATGCCGATATTGCGCGCCTTCAGCGCTGCGATCACAGCCTGCGCATCGGGACGGAGGCCCTGGCGCACAGAGAGGATGAATTTATCGCCGCCCTTGCTGAAAGCCACGACGGAGGCTTCGGGATCGAGATTTGTCACGTCGGACACCAGCGTCTCGGCGCCGCAGAAGGACGGACGGCCAAGGCGAATCTCGATGCCATCGACCACAGCGCGCACGCCCTGGCCGGCTTCCTCTACCGCGCTGACGATCGGCGATCTGGCGTCGGAGGCCTGCGCGACGGCGGCGGCGACCGGATGATGGCTCGACAGCGCGAGCCGTCCGGCAAGCTCGAAGACATCAGCGGGGATATCGGCGGCGTTCATCACGTCGAGATCGGGCAGCGTCAGCGTCCCGGTCTTGTCGAAGATGACGTGATCGGCTTCTGCGAGACGCTCGATGGCATCGCCCGAATTGAGCAGTACGCCCGATCTGAACATTGCGCCCGAGGCGATCGTCTGCACCGTCGGAATGGCGAGCCCGAGCGCGCAGGGACAGGTGATGATCAGCACCGCGACGCCGGTCACGATCGCATCATGCCAGCCGGCGCCCGCGATGACCCAGCCGAGGATGGTGACGAGCGCGGTGGCATGCACCACGGGCGCATAGAGTCGCGAGGCGCGGTCTGCGAGCCGCATGTAGCGCGAGCGCGCCTGCAGCGCGTTGTCGAGCAGCCGCGTGATCTCGGCGAGCAGCGTCGCCTCGGAGGCCGCCGAGACCCGCACCCGCAAGCTGCCCGAGATGTTCATCGATCCCGCATAGACCGGCGTGCCCTGGCCTGCCGTGACGTAGAGCGTCTCGCCGGTGATCAGGCTCTGGTCGATTTCGGAACGGCCCTCGATCACGGTGCCGTCGACCGCGCAGCGCTCGCCGGGCCGCAGCAGCACGATGTCGCCGGGATAGATCGCGGCCACCGGCACTTGAGATATCTCGCCAGGCCCGACGAACTTGGCCGCGGTCTCCGCCTTGAGCGCGGCGAGATTGCCTGCGACCGCGCGGGTCCGCCGCCGCATATTCTGGTCGAGAAAGCGGCCGACCAGGAGGAAAGTGAGCAGCATGATCGCCGCGTCGAAATAGGCGTGCTCGGCGTGGTTGATGGTCTCAACCACGGACATGCCGAGCGCCAGTGTCACGCCGATCGAGATCGGCACGTCCATGTTGGTGGTCTTGGCCGACAGCGCGCGCCAGGCCGAGCGGAAGAACGGCTGGCCGGCATAGGCCGCCGCCGGCAGTGCGATCAGCGCCGACAGCCAGTGGAAGAAATCGCGCTGCTCCGGCAGCATGTCCGAGACGTTGCCGGACCACACCGGAATCGACAGCATCATCACGTTCATGGTGGCGAACGCGGCGACGCCGAGGCAACGCAGCAGGAAGCGCGATTCGGCGACCTCGGTCGCCTCCGCGCTCTCGGTCTCGTAAGGATAGGCCTTGTAGCCGAGCTCTTCGAGGCGATCGATGAAGCGTGCCGGATCGAGCGTGCCCGCCTTCCATTCCAGCGCAACGCGCCGGTCGGTGAGGTTCACGCGCGCCAGCGTGACGTCGGGAATCGCGGACAGCCCGCGCTCGATCTTGGCCATGCAGCCGGCGCAGTGAACGCCCTCGACCGCGAGATCGATGTGCTGGACGCCCTCGCCCGCAGTCCGGACGTAATGCGAAAAGTCGCGCGAGACGTGCATGGCAAAATCCTTCAGTTCAGGATCACGCGGTTGCGCGACATGAACACGCGCGCTCCCCGCGTCTCGCCCTCGATCACCAGGTCCCACTGGCCCGGTGCGACCGATGCGGCATTGCCGCGATAGAGCCCGATGCCGGCCTCCGAGAGCTCGATTGCGAGATCGGCGCGCTTGTCGGTCGGCCGCTCCAGGCGGCCTCCGAATTTCAGTCCGGCGATCGGCTGGCCGCTCGCGTCGCGCGCCTCGACCTGAAGCACGGCGCCACCATCGGCGCGGCGCTCGACATGGGCGTTGACCTTCCATTTGCGCGCGGCCTGGTCCTGCGCCGCCGAGATTTCGCGATCATAGGCGAGGCCCGCGGCATAGGGGCTGTCGACGTCCGTGCCTGGCAGCGTCGCGATCGCGAGCTTCATCATGGTCACGTTGACGCCGATCACGACGCCGAAGAAGGCGACCAGCATCAGAAACACCTTGGTTCCGGTCAGCGGCTTGGTTGCCATGGCAAACTCCTGATCCTAGGGCGCGACGAAATTGTCGGTGGCGCTGGCGACTTCGCCGAGACCGATATCGGTGACGTGAAAGCGAACCGGGATCGACTTTTCCGGATTGCCCTCGACCGGCGCGGTCACGAGCACCCGCAGCTCGCTGGTGGAGTCGCGCGGAACCACGATCATCGGCCGGTCCTGCGTCACGGAATCGATCCCGATGACATGGATCGTCGCATTAACCGGACCGCTCGCGTCGATCGCAATGACGCGGTCGTAGCCGCTCTTGTTGAGCAACCGCACCGTGTAGGCGTTGCGGACCGAGCCGTCGCTGAGCCTGACCGCGACCGGGTTGCGGTCGTGCAGCACGTTGACGTCGAGCAGGCTGCGGGTCGCCAGCGTATAGATCATGATGCCACCGACCGCCGCGATGATCGCGCTGTAGGCGACGGTGCGAGCCCGGACAATGCGGTAGACCGGCGCCTTGCCTTCCTGGCGGCGCTGGATGTTGACGTCGTTGTCGTAGCCGATCAGCCGCTTCGGCCGGCCGATCTTGGTCATCACGTTGTCGCAGGCGTCGATGCAGAGCCCGCACTGGATGCATTCGAGCTGCGGTCCATTGCGGATGTCGATGCCGGTCGGACACACGGCGACGCATTGATAACAGTCGACGCAGTCGCCGACTTGCTCGCCGAGCGCGCGCAGCTCGGCCGCCTTCTTGACCGACGTACGCTTCTCGCCGCGATCGTAACGATAGGTCACGTTGAGCGCCCATTCATCGGTGAGCGCGGCCTGGATCCGCGGCCACGGGCACATATAGGTGCAGACCTGCTCGCGCATGAAGCCGGCGAGCACGTAGGTCGTCGCGGTGAGAATGCCGATCCAGATATAGGCGATCATCGGCGCCTGGAAGGTGACGAGTTCCCTGACCAGCGTCGGTGCGTCGTTGAAATAGAGCACCCATGCGCCGCCGGTCCACCACCCGATCAAGAGCCAGATCGAATGCTTGAGCACGATCTCGGAGATGCGCTCCAGCTTCATCGGGTCGGACGATTTGTCCTTCTTCATCCGCTCGCGCCGGTCGCCCTCGATCAGACGCTCGACCGCATAGAACAGGTCCGTCCACACGGTCTGCGGACAGAGATAGCCGCACCAGATGCGGCCGCCGACCGAGTTCATCAGGAATAGCGCCACCGCGGCGACGATCAGCAGGCCGGTGAAGTAGTAGACCTCCTGCGGCCACAGCTCGATGAAGAAGAAATAGAAGCGGCTGTTGGGAAGATCGATCAGCACCGCTTGGCTCGGAGCACCGAGGCCGCGGTTCCAGCGCACGAACGGCAGGAAGTAGTAGACGCCGAGGCAGAACGCCATCAGGCCCCATTTGATCCGGCGGAAGGTGCCGGAGATGCTCTGGGGATAGACTTTCTTCTGGGCCACATAGAGCGGCCCGTTGTCATCGTCTAATGGGAGCTCTTTTGGGTTCACGGTCCTGTTCATCGCCTGCAGCTTTTCGGGAGGTGCGATAAAACCTAGACCCGACGCCGCCGCGTCAGTTGATCCAGCGCAAGCGGGAGCGTTTTTTGTTCGCCCCCGCTTGTTCCCAATTGGCTATTTTCCGCCGCCCAGCGAGTGGACGTAAACTGCCATCGCCTTGATGGTGGCGGGATCGAGCCGCCCTTCCCAGGCCGGCATCACGCCCGCGCGGCCCTGGCTGATGGTCTCGATCAGCGTCGCCTCGTCCGAACCATAGAGCCAGATCTTGTCGGTCAAATTGGGGGCGCCCATCTCCGGGTTGCCCTTGCCGCCGTCGCCATGGCAGGCGACGCAATTCTCCGCGAAGATCTTCTCGCCCTTGGCCGCGTCATAGCCCTTGCGGGTCGGAAGGCCCGACAGTGCCCGGACATAGTTGGCGGCCGTGACGATCTCCTCCGGCTTCAGCACGCCGTCCTTGCCGAATGCGAGCATCTGGCCTTCATGCGTCTTGGCGTGGCCGGAACGTGCGCCGAACTGGATGGTCTGCATGATCTGGTCGAGCGATCCGCCCCACAGCCAGTCGTCGTCGTTCAGGTTCGGATAGCCCTTGGCACCGGCGCCGCCTGAGCCGTGACACGGCGCGCAATTGTCGCCGAACACGGTCTTGCCCTTGGCGCGGGCGAGCGCGAGCAGCGCCGGGTCCTTCTCGATCTCGACGAGCGAGGCCGCGCCCAAGGCAACCATCTTGGCTCCGCGGATCTTCTCGAGGTTGGCGAGCTCGACCGCGACGTCGGCGCGTGTCGAGTAGCCGAACAGGCCCGTGGTATTGCCCGAGATCAGCGGCCAGGCCGGATACACGATCCAGTAGCCGACCGCCCAGACGATGGTGAGGTAGAAGGTGATTACCCACCAGCGCGGCAGCGGCGTGTTGAGCTCCTTGATGCCGTCCCACTCATGTCCGGTCGTGGACCTGCCGGAGACGGGATCGATGTCGCTATGATGATCGGTCATGATCTCTTACTCCTCCCGCAACGGCAGGTGTGCCGCTTCGTCGAAAGCTGCCTTGTTACGGGGCCAGAATGCGTAGGCGATGATCGCGACAAAGATCGCGACGAACACCGGCGTCCAGATCGTGGTCACGAGACCGGACGCGAGATTGTCGAGGGTCAGGATGGCTTTCATCGTTGTGCCTTCTCAGCGAAGATTGGCTTTCTCGTTGTAGATCTTGAAGTCGACCAGCGTGCCGAGCATCTGGAGATAGGCGATCAGCGCGTCCATCTCGGTCGGCGTGCCGGCCTTGCCGTCGAAGTTGCGCACCACGGCCTTGGCGTAGCGCTTGGTGAAAGCGTCGGAGCCGGCATTGTCAGGATCGGCCTGGGCTTTCATGTCGGCGCCCGCATTGGCGATCTGGTCGTCGGTGTAGGGCGTGCCGACGGTCCGCAGCGTGCGCATGTGGTCGGCGATCGTGTCCGGATCGACCTCGGTCTGGCTCAGGAACGGGTAGCCGGGCATCACCGATTGCGGCACGATTGCGCGCGGATTGGTCAGATGGGTGACGTGCCAGTCGTCGGAATATTTGGCGCCGACGCGGGCAAGATCGGGACCGGTGCGCTTCGAGCCCCACTGGAACGGATGGTCGTACATGCTCTCGGCGGCCAGCGAGAAATGGCCGTAGCGCTCGACCTCGTCGCGCAAGGGCCGGATCATCTGCGAATGGCAGAGATAGCAGCCTTCGCGGATGTAGACGTTGCGCCCGGCGAGCTCCAGCGGCGTATACGGCCTGATCCCGTCGACCGCCTCGATCGTGCTCTTGAGGTAGAACAGCGGGGTGATCTCGACGAGACCGCCGATCGCGATCACCAGCAGGATGCCGACGATCAGGATGATCGAGTTCTTTTCGAAGATTTGGTGGCGTGTCCAGAACGACATGGAAAACTCCTCATTCCGCCGGCTGAAGAGCGACGGGCATCTGGACTTCCTGTTCGCCGACGCGAACGGTCATCCAGAGATTGTAGGCCATGATCAACGCGCCGATCAGGAACAGCCCGCCGCCGGCAGCGCGGATGATGTAGAAGGGATGCATCGCTTCGACGGTCTCGATGAAGGAATATTCGAGGAAGCCGAGCGAGGTGTAGGCGCGCCACATCAGGCCCTGGAGGATGCCGGACACCCACATCGCCGAGATGTAGAGGACGATGCCAAGCGTCGCGATCCAGAAGTGCCAGTTGACGAGCTTAAGGCTGTAGAGGCCCTTGCGATTCCAGATCCAGGGCACCAGGCAGTAGAGCGCGCCGAAGGAGACGAAACCGACCCAGCCGAGCGCGCCGGAATGCACGTGGCCGATGGTCCAGTCGGTGTAGTGGCTGAGCGAGTTGACCACCTTGATCGACATCATCGGTCCTTCGAAGGTCGACATGCCGTAGAAGGCGACGGAGACCACGAGCATGCGCAGCACGGGATCGGTGCGCAGCTTGTCCCAGGCGCCCGACAGCGTCATCAGGCCGTTGATCATGCCGCCCCAGGACGGCATCCACAGCATGATCGAGAATGTCATGCCGAGCGTCTGGGTCCAGTCCGGCAGCGCCGTGTAGTGCAGATGGTGCGGGCCGGCCCAGATGTAGAGGAAGATCAGCGCCCAGAAGTGGATGATCGAGAGGCGGTACGAATAGATCGGCCGCTCGGCGCGCTTGGGGATGAAGTAGTACATGATGGCGAGGAAGCCGGCGGTCAGGAAGAAGCCGACCGCGTTGTGGCCGTACCACCACTGGAACATGGCGTCCTGGATGCCGCCCCAGGCGATGTAGGATTTCGAGCCGAACACCGAAACTGGCAGAGCCGGGTTGTTACCGAGATGCAAGACCGCAATCGTCACGATGAAAGCGAGATAGAACCAGTTCGCGACGAAGATGTGCGGTTCCTTGCGCTTGATGATCGTGGCAAGGAAGACCAGCAGATAGGTGACCCAGACGATGGTCAGCCACAGATCGGCGTACCATTCCGGCTCGGCATATTCCTTCGACTGGGTGACGCCGAGCAGATAGCCGGTGCCGGCGATCAGGATGAAGAAATTGTAGCCGACGACGACGAACCATGGCGCGAGATCGCCTGCAAGCCGAACGCGGCAGCTCTTCTGGACGACGTAGAAGGAGGTCGCGATCAGGACGTTGCCGCCGAAGGCAAAGATCACTGCGGACGTGTGCAGCGGACGCAGGCGGCCGAAGCTGGTCCAGGGCAGATCGAAGTTCAGCGCCGGCCACGCCAGTTGCGAGGCGATGATGAGGCCGACGAGAAAGCCGGCAATGCCCCAGAACATCGCCATGACGGAGGAGAACTTGATGGGGCCCATGTTGTAATTGGGCCGGCCGCTGATCTCTGCAGGCGGCAACGCCGCCGGTCGATCGAGATAACGGTTGATGATGCAGAAGACCGCCGCGAGGCTGGCCGCCGCGCTCAGCGCGGCATGGAAGGCGAAGGGCGCATCGAGCGCCTTGGCCGAGGCAATCACGCAGAGGAAGGCGGTGACCGCGAACACGACAGCCAGGCCGCTTTCACCTGACGTCATGGACTTGGAGATGGAGGGCTGGCTCATGCGGATTCTCTCTGAAAGAACACAGGGCCAGAAACCACATTCGCCCTCGCGGGGAATTGATTGAAATCAAGCTATGTGGATTTCTGTTAATGTGAGGCGGTTGTTAAAGTGCCCTATCCCCTTGTGGGAGAGGGCAGCGAGGACCATGCCGCGCACTCACTTGGGTGAGGGGTTGGTCCCCGCACGAAGACTCTTTCGGTGGAGAAAACCCCTCATCCGGCGCCATAGCCGAAGCTTCGCTTCGGCGTTCTTAAGAACGGCGCCGAAAGCCGCCTATGCCACCTTCTCCCACAAGGGGAGAAGGGAAGAAAAAGACTCTCCCGTAATTATGGAGCCGACAATTCTCACTCCCGCGCCGTCGCCTTGAGCGCCGTGATGACGTCCTCGCGCGCGACGATACCGACCAGCTTCTGCGCGCCGTCGAGCACGATGATGCTCCTGATGCGGTGCTCGACCATGATCTGGAGCACGCGCGTCAGCCGCGTGTCGGGGCTGACATAGATGAAGTCGGGCGTCATGACGTCGCCGATTTTGCGGCTCATCAGGTCGTGGTAGCGCGGCAGCATCTGGCTCGGCGTGAAGGCGAAGCACTTCAGGATGTCGAACTTGGTGACGATGCCGACGACCTGCCCGTCGTCCTCGACGGGGTAGGAATTGAAATCATCGCGTTCGAACATCTCGCTGAGCGCGAGCAGGTCGAGGTCGCGCCTCACAGTCCTGACGTCGTGCGTCATGTAGCCGTCGACGGTCTGTTCAAGGAATCTGTACACGGCGCGTCCTCTTTGATTCGTCTTGCATCGCTCCCGCGTCAGTGCGACAGCAGCACGCAGCGGGCAGATTGAGTGACCAGATATTGGGTGACGCCGCCGAGGATCAGTTCGCGGAAGCGCGAATGACCGTAGGCACCGGCGACAATCAGACTGGCGCCGACATCGCCGGCAATTTTCTCCAGTTGCCCGGCGACGGTTTCGTTCCGGGCCGCTTCGGAAACGCGCGCGATCGCGGTCACGCCGTGGCGGGCAAGCCACGCCGTCACGTCGGTCACGCCAGCGACCGCGGCAGGGCGGTCGTCGTCGCCTTCGGGAATTGCGAGGACGGTGACATCCCTGGCCTTGCGTAGTATCGGCAGCGCATCGGCGAGCGCCCGCCGCGCTTCCGGCGTATCCTTCCACGCGACCAGGACGCTGCGCAGATCGAGCCAGTTGACCCCGTCAGGCACGACCAGGATCGGCCGGCCGGCCTGCATCACCAGATCCTTGGGGCTCGCGAGCGCGAAGGCGTCGGAGAAGGCCGGGCTCTGGCCGCCGGTGACGACCATGTCGGCGCAACGCGCCTGAGTGAACGTAAAGCGCGCCGGGAAATCCATGGCGCTGCGCCATTCCACATGTCCGCCGCGATTCCGGATCGCGGCGCGGAATTGCGCCTCGAGCTCGCCCAGGCGTCGCTTGACCGAGGCTTCCCCCTCATCGATCAGTGCCTGCGCTGCAGTGCCATCGCTGAAATAGAGCGGCGGGGCGAATTGCGCCGAAGCAACGCCGATGATCGACGCCTCAAATCGTTCGGCAAGCTCGCCCGCGACCTGAAGCCGCGCCTCGTTGGGCTGATCGAGCGCCAGGCTGACCATCACGGTCGCGTATGTCATCGAGATTCTCCGAAGCAATGGGCTTTGATCCGATCGTAAGCCGGCCGCTGCCTGGCAGGATGAGATAGATCAAAACCTTGGATCACCGCGCCGGCCTGAAATCTGCCAATGGTATAAGACATCGGAACTTGCCTCTGGCCCCTCCTTGGGTACATTGCCGACGGTAACGCTGTGCGGTTCCCCGCATCAGAATGGGAGTGATCGTTTGGCGCCGACCCGTGTGATTCATCCGCAAGATGACGGCCGGGGCGAACATTTCCGCGTTCGAATCGAAGGATTTGGCGTCGGGACCTGGGATCTCGATCTCACGACACTGGAATTGGAGTGGTCGGAGACGGCCAGAAGCCTATTCGGAATCGAATCTGGCCAATCGGTGAGTTACGCGCTGTTCCTGTCCCGGCTGGAGCCGAACGACCGCGAGCGGATCGAGATCGCGATCCGGCGCGTCTCCGAACGGGGCGGCAGCTTCGACGTGTCGTTCAGGGTCGCGGGGGCGTCGGGCAGAGCGCAGTGGATTCGCGCCCGCGCGGGGCTGATTCGAGACGACGCCGGCGCCGCTCGACATCTCAGCGGCATCTTTCTTGACGTCGATGAGGAGAAGCAGGTCGAGGAAACCCTGCGCACCCGCGAGAGTCACCTCCGCTCGATCCTCCAGACGATTCCCGATGCCATGATCGTCATCGACGGCCATGGCATCATCCAGCTCTTCAGCACGGCGGCGGAGCGCCTGTTCGGCTGGGTCGAGTCGGAGGCGATCGGGCAGAACGTCCGCATCCTGATGCCGGAGCCCGACAGCTCACGTCACGACGGCTACATCGCGCGCTACCGGACCACCAGCGACCCACACATCATCGGCATCGGTCGCATCGTGACCGGCAAGCGCCGCGACGGCACGACCTTTCCGATGCACCTGTCGATCGGCGAGATGCAGTCGGGCGGCGAGCCCTATTTTACCGGCTTCGTCCGCGATCTGACCGAGCATCAGAAAACCCAGACGCGGCTCCAGGAATTGCAATCCGAGCTCGTCCATGTCTCGCGATTGAGCGCGATGGGCGAAATGGCGTCCGCGCTCGCCCACGAGCTGAACCAGCCGCTGGCAGCGATCAGCAACTACATGAAGGGGTCGCGGCGGTTGCTCGCCGGAAGCCAGGATCCGAATGCGCCGAAGATCGAGAGCGCGCTGGACCGCGCCGCCGAACAGGCGCTGCGCGCCGGCCAGATCATCCGGCGCTTGCGCGACTTCGTCTCCCGCGGCGAGTCGGAGAAACGGGTCGAGAGTCTGTCCAGACTGATCGAAGAGGCCGGCGCCCTCGGGCTGGCAGGCGCGCGCGAGCAGGATGTGCAGCTCCGTTTCGGCCTCAATCCAAATGCCGATCTCGTGCTCGCCGACCGGGTGCAAATCCAGCAGGTGCTGGTCAACCTGTTCCGCAACGCGCTGGAAGCGATGGCGCAGTCGCCACGGCGCGAGCTCGTCGTCACCAACACCCGCGCCGCCGACGACATGATCGAGATCGAGGTCTCCGACACCGGCTCCGGCTTCCAGGACGACGTCATGCCAAACCTGTTTCAGACTTTCTTCACCACCAAGGACACCGGCATGGGCGTAGGACTGTCCATCAGCCGCTCGATCATCGAGGCTCACGGCGGCCGGATGTGGGCCGAGAGCAACGCATCGGGTGGAGCGACATTCCGCTTCACGTTGCCGGCAGCCGACGAGAACTGATCCATGACGACCAAGGGAATCATCTACGTCATTGACGACGACGAGGCGATGCGGGATTCGCTGAATTTCCTGCTGGATTCAGCTGGCTTCGGCGTCACACTGTTCGACAACGCGCAGAGTTTTCTCGACGCCCTGCCCGGCCTCGCCTTCGGCTGCGTCGTCTCCGACGTGCGGATGCCCGGTATCGACGGGATCGAGCTTCTCAAGCGCCTGAAGGCGCAGCGCAGCCGGTTTCCAATCCTGATCATGACCGGCCATGGCGACGTGCCGCTCGCGGTCGAGGCGATGAAACTCGGTGCCATGGATTTCCTGGAAAAGCCGTTCGAAGATGACCGCCTCGTCGCCATGATCGAATCCGCGATCCGCGAGGGCGAGCCGGCGGCCAGGAACGAGGCCGTGGCCCAGGACCTCGCCGCTCGCGTCGCTTCCCTGAGCCCCAGGGAGCGCCAGGTCATGGAGGGGCTGATCGCGGGCCTCTCCAACAAGCTGATCGCCCGCGAGTACGACATCAGCCCGCGTACCATCGAGGTCTACCGGGCCAACGTGATGACCAAGATGCAGGCCAACAGCCTGTCGGAGCTGGTCCGGCTGGCGATGCGCGCCGGAATGCTCAACGATTGAAGTCACCAGGATTGAGGCAAGTCAAAACCGGTCGCTCGCCCTGTGCTACCAGATCGGAATGATTGCGATCAGCTCCCATCCTGAGCGGCTCCCGATGTCGTCACCCGCGAAACCAACCGTCTATGTGGTGGACGACGACGCCGCCGTGCTGGGCTCCCTGCGCTTCCTGTTGGAAACCGACGGCTTTGCCGTGCGGACCTTTCGAAATGCCACGGCGCTGCTCAATGCGGCGAGCCCGTCCGGTGCAGACTGTTACGTGATCGACTACAAAATGCCCGACATCAACGGCATCGAGCTGGCCGGGCGGCTGCGCCTCTCCGAGGGCGGTACCCCGGTGATCCTGATCACCGGCTATCCCGACCCGAATATCTCGGCCCGGGCGGCGGCCGCAGGCGTGAACGAGGTAATTCTGAAGCCGCTTCTGGACGAAAACCTGGTCAAACGCATTCGCCACGCCATCCAGAACCGGGTCCATAGCTGACCTACGGGATTCTACGTAAGGCACCCCCCTTAAGATATCTCGCGAAATTTTCGAGGCATCCGATACCGCGTACCAAAGCGTCATCACAACGGAGATGGCGCAGATGCTGACCCAGACGATCAACACCCAGGCGATCAAGACCCAGATCAACGGCAGCAAGATCGCCCCGGGCCATCCCGTCTCCGACCAGTTCGGTGCGATTGCCGGCCATGTCGGTCTCGTTGCCACCGAGTTCTCCTACCGCAAGGAAGAGGAGATCTATGGCGAGGACGAGCCGGCCGAGTATGTCTATCAGGTCGTCACCGGCGCCGTGCGCAGCTACAAGCTTCTCTCCGATGGCCGCCGCCAGATCGGCTCCTTCCACCTTCCCGGCGACGTATTCGGCCTCGAATCCGGCACCACCCACCGCCTCGCTGCTGAAGCTATCATCGACACCACGGTGCGCCTCGTGAAGCGCGCGAGCCTCGAGAAGGCCGCAGCCACCGACGTCCAGGTCGCCCGCAAGCTCTGGGCCATGACCGCCGGTGAGCTTCGCCACGCCGAAGACCACATGCTGCTGCTGGGCCGCAAGACCGCGATGGAGCGCGTCGCAACCTTCCTGCTCGAAATGGACCGCCGCCTCGCGGTTGCCGGCATGATGGCGCTGCCGATGTGCCGCCGCGACATCGGCGACTATCTCGGTCTCACGCTCGAGACCGTCTCGCGCGCGCTGTCACAGCTTCACGCCCAAGGCATTCTCGGCTTCTCCGGCGCCCGCCAGATCGTGTTGCGCAACCGCGCACGCCTGCACAATCTCGACGCCTGATCTCCCCTCTCCCACCCGCTCATGGCCGGCTGAATTGGTTCAGCCGGCCATTTCTTTTGCTGCGATCATGCCCTTGCGCCGCGTCTCCGGCATCACAAGCAGAATAAGCAGAAGTCCCGTCGCCGCGACGCCGGACAATCCGGTGAACGCCATGGCATTGCCGAATTTATCGCTGACATAGCCGCCAAGCGCGGTGCTCATCGACGCGCCGATGCCCATCGCCGTGCCGACGATGCCCTGCGCGAGGTTGAAATGGCCGCTGCCGAAGGCGACGTCGGCCACGATCAACGGGATCATCACCGCGAACACCGCCGCGGTGAGGCCGTCGAACACCTGCACCAGCACCAGCAGATACGGATCGCGCACGGTCGCGAACAGCAGACCGCGAATCGTCAGCGCCGCGAATCCGATCAGCAGCAGCGGCCTGCGGCCCCATGCTTGCGCCTTGCGCCCTACGCTCGGCGACAGCAGCGCCACGATCGCCTGCGGCACGACGATGCAAAACGCGACGAGCACCGTCGCCCACTCGCTCGATCGCGCCGTCACCGCGCTTGCCATCAGCGGCATCATCGAGGCGTTCGCGAGCTGCAACAAGAGCACGCTGAGCGCGAAGACAATGAGCGGCCGCTGCCGGATCAAGTGCCAGATATTGGTGTCGCCGCGATCCTCCGCCTCGCGCGGCATCTCGCCGTGACAGCGTGCGATGTCGACCTCGTGCTCGCGGATGCGAGAGAGGGCGATCAAGGTGGGGATTGCGAGCAGGAAGGTGACCAGGAACACCGAGCGGCTCGACAGCAGATAGCCGGCCGTTCCCATCACCGCGGCCGCAACACCGTTGCCAAGCGAGGCAAAGCGCGCGTTGCGGCCGAGACGCTCGCCGATCGCGAGCGGGCCGACCAGACCGAGACTGATTGCCGCGATCGCCGGTCCGAGCACGCAGCTCGCGGCGGCGTGCAAGGTGGCCGCAGCCACCACCACGGGGAAGATCGGCATCGCCGCATAGGCGAGCGCGCAGCAGCCGATGGTGGCGATGGCGAGGCCTGCGACCAGTCGCTCGGATTTCGCGGCATCGATGATGGCGCCGCCCGGCATCTGGCCGATCAAGGCAACGATGCCGCCGATCGACAACACGAGGCCGATCTCGACCTGGGTCCATTTCTGGGTCGTCAAATAGACCGCGATGAACGGCCCGAATCCGGTCTGCACGTCGGCGAGGAAGAAGATGAACCAGTCGAGGCCGCGCAGGCTCTGGCGCGACGGCGCCGGAATGCCGGCAGGCGACGGCGTGGAAACGTTGTCCTGCTCAACGCGGTCCTTGCGATCCGCATGATTCGGCTTCCTTGACAACAGCACCGGCGGCCATCCCTCCCCGCGCCTTACTGAACAGCTTGCAGCGGCTGCAGGCTGCCGGACGCGCCGAGTACCACCATCGGCGTGTCCTCCTTGTATTCCGGCGCGGCTGCGACCTGTGCCTTGGTCAATTCCAGCGTGATGCTGTCCTTCTTGTTGACGATCTTGCCGAACCGCATCGCGTTCCAGTCCACCACGATCTTGCGGCTGCCGACGCCGAGGAAGCCGCCGAAATCGATCACGGCGGCGCGCACGTGCCCGCTCCGATCGACGATGACGTCGACGATGCGGCCCATGTCCTCGTTCGCCGCGCTGAGCACGTCACGGCCAAGCACACCGTGCGCATCGCTCGCGCCGATGATCGTGACCGACGGCGGTGGCGCTGCATTCTTTGGCGTGACGGGGACCGATGACGCCGGCGGCTGCGCCGTCGGCGGTGCATTCGCTTCGGTCGAGGGCGCGGGCGACTCCTCCGCGGCACGTGACACGGCGAGCGTCATCCCGCCGACGATCACGACGCCCAGGGCCAACCATCCGGCGGTACGCATGCACCCTCCTCACGGCGCGCCGCTAGCGCGCCAGCACGATCGAGACCTGGATCTGGCCACGCGTGCGCAACACTTCCAGCGCCACGTCGTCGCCATGGCGGCTGACGCGCAGGTCCACGCTGGATTCGCCCAGGCGCAGATCGCGCAAGATCACCTCGTGCAGAAACGCCGGCAGATGCGGATTGCGCAGCCGGATCTCGCCGCGCGCAACGTCGAACTCGATGCCCAGCGCCGCCTCCAATAGCGTGAACGCCGTTGCGCTGGCCCAGGCCTGCGGCGCGCAGGCGACCGGATAGAGCGTAGGGCCGCGCCGCTTTTCGCGCCGGAAGCCGCAGAACAATTCGGGCAAGCGGCGCAGGTCCATGTAGGTCGCGGCGTCGAACAGTCCCTTGAAGACATGCGCGACCGAATGCTTGAGCCCGTAGCGCGCGAGCCCGAGCGCGATCAGCGCATTGTCGTGCGGCCAGATCGACCCGTCATGATAGGACATCGGGTTGTATCGCACCTCGCCGACAGCGACGGTGCGGATGCCCCAGCCCGAGAAGAAATGCGGCCGCATCAAATCGGCGGCGACGAGGCGCGCGCGGTCCTCGCGGATCATGCCGCTGAACAGGATCTGGCCGGCGTTCGAGGTCCGCACCTTGCAGGGCCGCTTCTTGCCGTCGAGCGCAAGCGCATAGGTGCCGAGCTCCTCGCACCAGAACGCGGTCTCGAAACGCTCGGCCAGCGCCTTGGCTTCGGCCTCGAGCTTCCTGGCGAGATCAGGCTTGCCGAGCCGGAGCGCGCAGCGCGCGGCGAGCCGCTTGGCGGCAAAGACGTAACCTTGCACTTCGGCCAGCGCGAGATTGCCTTCCGCAAGCTGGCCATCGGCATGGAAGATCGCGTCGTAGGAATCCTTCCAGCCCTGGTTGGCGAGGCCCTTTTCCGTGGCGCGCTGATATTCGACGAAGCCGTCCTTGTCGGGGTCACCGGGGCCGTCGATCCAGGCCAACCCCGCTTCGATGGCCGGCCACAGCTCGGTCAATGTCTTCTCGTCGCCGGTGCGTTCGAAATAGCTTCCTGCCAGCAGGACGAACAAGGCCGTGGAATCGACGCTACCGTAATATTGCGCGAACGGTACCTCCCGCAGCGCCGCCATCTCGCCGCCGCGCATCTCATGCAGGATCTTGCCCGGCGCGGCATCGGCGAGCGGATCGACCGCCTTGGCCTGGAAATGGGCGAGCCGCCGCAGCACGCCCTTGGCGATCCGCGGATCGACCCACAGCATCTGCAACGCGGTGATCAGCCCGTCACGGCCGAACGTCGTCGAGTACCAGGGAATCCCCGCATAGGGATAGCGGCCTTGCGGCGTCTCCGTCATCAGCATGTTGAGGTCGGCCATGGCCTGGCACAGCACCTCGTTGAAGATGTTGTTGGAGGTCTCGATGCTGGCAGCGCCCATCGTCGATCGGCGCATCTCGCGGCGGTGGGCGAGCAGGCTTCTGAAAAAGCGCGCCGGCTTCTCCGCGACCGGCCGGTTGCAGGATACGGCCACGAACAGGGATTTCGACTCATGCGGGTCGAGTTCGAGCTGCCAGGTCGCGGCGTTCACCGACAACTTGGTCGGGCGCGGATCGAAATGCAGGCCCGTGGTGCGCTCGGCGTCATCAAGACCGCGGTAGTCGAACAGCACGTCGGTCGGTCCCAACAGCCGGCTCGAGCCGATGCCGCGGCGCGGGCGCCGCTCGCCGCGGACTTCGAACAGATCGGCGAAGTCGTTATCGAACAGCAGCGTCAGCGCGAAGCCGGCCGGGCGGTCGCCGTGGTTCTGCACGCCGATGCGCTGATAGGCGGTGCCGCGCCACAGGAAGATCGTGCGCACGATGTGCAGCAGGTCCTTTTGCAGCACGAGGCTGCCCTGCCGGTAGATGTCCGGATTGGTGAGATCGACGGTCAGGGCTGAATTGTCGTCGCGCAGGTTCGAGCCCAGCAGCAGCGGCTGGAGATCGTCGAGCACGAGCTCGAGCCTCGCAAGGTAGCGCGTGTCGTGGTGGAACAGGCCATCGGGCCCGCCAGCCGAAGCGCCGATGTCGCCATGGCTGTCGAGCACGATAAAGGTGTCGTCGTGCTTGAGCGAACGCCGCGGCCGCGCCGACGGTCCCGTCATCGGAATATAGAAAGGCTGCTCCGCGACCTGGTCCACGGTCCGCGTCACGGAGACGAATTGGGTAACGGCTTCAGCCGACATCAGCAGCTCCCCTGCGCTTGTTTCGACACGCAACCGACTCGAACGCGACTGTTGGTTTACGCGGCGGCTTGGGCGAGCCGGCTCATTTCCTGCGTGACCAGCTCACGATAGGGACCGTGGCCCTGCATCAGACGCTCGGGCGACCCGTCCTCGATGATCTTACCACCCCTCAACACGACCACGCGATCGAAATTGCGCAGGGTCGCGAGGCGGTGGGCGATCGCGATGACGGTGCGGCCGCGCATCAGCCGCGACAACGCCTCACGGATCGCCTCCTCGGATTCGCTGTCGAGCGCGGCGGTCGCCTCGTCCAGCAGCAGGATCGGCGCGTCCTTCAGGAAGGCGCGCGCGATCGCGATGCGCTGGCGCTGACCGCCGGACATCTTGACACCGCGGTCGCCGACCATGGTGTCGAGACCGCCAGGCAGGCTTTCGACGAAATCGCAGCGCGCCGCAATCGCGGCACGCAGCACCTCGTCGTCGGTCGCGTTCGGGCGGCCATAGCGGATGTTCTCGCGAATCGAGCGGTGGAACAGCGAGATGTCCTGCGGCACGACGGAGATCGCCTCGCGCAGGCTCTGCTGCGTCACCTTGGAAATGTCCTGGCCGTCGATGGTGATGCTGCCCTCGTCGGTATCGTAGAAGCGCTGGAGCAGCGTGAACAGCGTCGACTTGCCGCCGCCCGACTGGCCGACCAGGCCGACGCGCTGGCCGGGTTGCAGGCGCAGGCTGAAGCGCTCGAAGATCTTTTCGCCGCCGGGATAGCCGAAGGTGACATTGTTGAACGCGATCGCGGCGCCGCTCTTCACCAGCGGCTCGGCCTCGGGATGGTCGCGCAATTCATGCGGCACCAGCAGCGTGGCGATCGCCTCGGTCAGCCGCGCAACGTGCTGGGTGACGTCGACCAACGCCACCGCGAGATCGCGCGTCGCGTTCAGAATGGAGAGACCGAGGGTGCAGACCAGCACGACGTCGCCGGTGGTTGCCCGGCCATCCTGCCAGAGCATGATCGCCCAGGCCATCAGGGCAATCGTGAGCACGACAGTGACGCCGGCATGGATAAGCCGCAGCTTCTCCAGATAGCGCAGGCTGCGGCCGCGCGCGGTGAGCTCCCGGTTCACAGTCGCGTCGAACCGCTCATGCTCGTGCCCGATGCCGCAGAACGCGCGCACCAGCGGCATGTTGCTGATGACGTCGATCATCTCGCCGTCCACGACGGCGGCCTTGTCGGCGAAGTCGTCATGCAGCGGTTTCCCTGCGGCCGCAAGGCGGAACATCGCAAGCACCATGCCGCCGGCAATCACCATCAGGCCGAGTGCCATGTAAGGGCTGACGGTTCCAATCAGCGCGATGGCCGCAACCGTTGCGATGCACGGCGGCAACACATTCCAGACGAACATGTTTTCGACCGTGAACACCGCATTCGACGTCGCCGTGATGCGGCTGGTCAGCATGCCGGGCATGCGGTCGGAGAAGTAGCTCGGCGCATGGCCGGTCAGATGACGAAATATGTCACGGCGTAAATCACCCGTGACACGAACGAAGGTGAAGCTGGCGGTCCAGCTCGCGATCCGCCAAAGGAAATTGTCGGCGGCGATCAGCGTCATGAGGAAAATGAATGCCAGCCATACGCTTCCACCATGAGAAGCGCCCGCCGACAGACTGTCGACGAGGGATTTGACGCCGTACTGCGTGCCTACGGAGCAGGCAACGGCCGCCACCACAGCCGTCAGGATCACGAGATGCGATGCGAGCCGACGCCGAAGATAGCGCAAAACAAAGGCAAACGGCCGGTGCGCATACCCAGAAAGATGATCCATGTGACTATTGACCCCGTCGTGATGATTCAAACTTTTGTTGTTAGCCGACTGAACATCGACCACTTCGCCTCGGTTCCCGGGCACACTCATCACGACATGCGGATGCGGGCGTTCTGCGAAGATGTGATGGCAGCATCGCGACGGGCATCCGACGTGTCGAATAAGTAACGTTCGGAAGGAGGAACTTCGCAAGTGCGGGAACGTTCCCTTGTCTGGCGTGCCGGTGCTGAACAGGCGGGGGCTTTCTACAATCATGATCGCACAGAGGAGATGGTGAGATGCGCATCGCGCAGGTAGCTCCGTTGACGGAGGCTGTTCCACCCAAGCTGTATGGCGGCACCGAGCGGGTGGTGCATTGGTTGACGGAAGAGCTGGTGGCCCTTGGGCACGATGTGACGCTGTTCGCCAGCGGCGACTCGCAAACCTCGGCAAAGCTGGATGCGCTGTGGCCGCGGGCGCTCCGCCTCGACGGTTCCGTGCGCGATCCCAATGCGCTGCACATGGTGATGCTGGAGCGGGTGCGGCAGAAATGTGACGACGAGGAGTTCGACTTCCTCCACTTCCATCTCGATTATTATCCGTGGTCGCTGTTCTACCGGCAGCCGACGCCGTTCCTGACCACGCTGCACGGCCGGCTCGACCTGCCGGAGCATCAACCGGTCTTCAACACCTTCTCGAAGGTCCCCGTCATCTCGATCTCGAACGCGCAGCGCCGGCCGGTGCCGCAGGCGAATTGGGTGAGGACGATCCACCACGGCCTACCCGAGAACCTGCTGACGCCGAAGCCGGCGAAACAGGAATACCTCGCCGTGCTCGGCCGCATCGCGCCGGAAAAGGGCGTCGACCGCGCCATCAAGATCGCGACGCATTGCGGCATTCCGCTCAAGATCGCCGCCAAGGTCGATCGTGCTGACCAGGATTACTACGACGAGCTGATCCGGCCGATGATCGAGAACAATCCGCTGGTGGAATTCATCGGCGAGATCAGCGATCACGAGAAGTCGGACTTTTTGAGCGGCGCGCTCGGCCTCTTGTTGCCGATCGACTGGCCGGAGCCGTTCGGCCTGGTGATGATCGAAGCCATGGCCTGCGGAACGCCGGTCATCGCCTTCAACCGCGGCTCGGTGCCGGAGATCATCGACGAGGGCCTCACCGGCTTCGTCGTCGAGGACGTCCTCAGCGCAGCCGGCGTCGTCGGTCGCCTGTCGCAACTCGACCGCTCCGTCATCCGCAAGCAATTCGAGACGCGCTTCACGGCGCGGCGGATGGCGCTGGATTATCTCGCGGCCTATCGGAGCCTTGGCGAGGAACAGGCGCCGCGGATCAAGCTGGTGAGCAGCGCGGAGTAGCCGCTGTCATGCCCCGCGCTGGCGGGGCATCCAGTACGCCGCGGCAGCAGTTTGCTCACGCAACTCCCGCCGCGGAGTACTGGATCGTCCGGTCAAGCCGGACGATGACAGTGGGAACGCGGTGACGGCTGCCCTACCTCACCACCGCCCGCTTCGGCTCGACGATCTCGAACATGCGCGGGAATTCGTCCATCAGGCCCATCAGCTCGGCCAGGCGCATCGGGTTGCCGGCGAATTTGACCTTGCCGGCGGTCACGGCCTCCGGGAAGCTGGTCAGTTTTGCGATCACCTCATCGAGCGTCGACCGCGCGAGCGTGAAGCTGGCATCGGCATTGTCCGCCTGCATGCCCTCCGTGTAGGTGAGCGCGCAGTTCTCCAGATTGAGCACGAAGGTCTCGCCGGTGTCGGAGAAGCTCCAGTTCAGCACGATGTGCTTTCCTTCCGCCTTGGGTCCGTTGAGGCGGATGCCGAGCACGTCCCAGAGCTGTGAGGTACGCAGCGCCGCCAGCGTCTCGCGCGGCATCGGCGGGCGTGCCGGCACCTTCGGCATGCCCTGGCGCAATTCCTGCGCGCCGAACAGATAGGCATTGCGCCAAGTCACGCTTTCAGCGGCATAGCCGAGCTGCTCCAACGTATCCGCCAGCAACGCACGCGCAGCCTGATTGTCCGGCTCGGCAAAGACGAGATGGCCGAGCGCCTGCGCCACGAAGCGGAATTCGCCCTTGTCGAAATCGACACGCGCCCGCGCGAGGATGGCGTCGGCGCCGCCCATGTACTCGACATATTTCCTGCCCGACTCAACCGGGGGCAGCGGATCGAGATTGACCGGATTGGCGTCGTACCAGCCCAGATACTTTTGATAGATCGCCTTCACGTTATGCCGGATGTGGCCGTAATAGCCGCGGCCGTGCCAGGCGCCCTCGAGGCTGTTGGGCAGCTGGATCGTTTCGGCGATCTCGGCCGCGGTGAGGCCGTGGTTCATCAGGCGGATGGTCTGGTCATGCGCGAACTTATAGAGGTCGCGCTGCTGGCGGATCATCGTGCCGATGCGTTCGTGTCCCCACACCGGCCAGTGATGCTGGCCGCACATCGCCTCCGCCTTGCCATCCCCAGAGCTGCAAGGCCTCGCCCAGATATTTCGACCAGGCCAGCGCGTCGCGCACGTCGGCGCCGCGGAACGGCAGCAGATTGTGGAAATTGTGGGTGCAGTTCTCGGCCAGGTTCAACAGCTTGTAACGCGGGATGAAGAAATGCATCTCCGCCGGCGCTTCGCTGTTCGGCGCCATCTGGAATTCGAATGTGACGCCGTCGATCACGCGCCGGTCGCCGGTCGCCATGATCAAATCGGTCGGCCGCAGCAGCGCCACTGAACCAGTCGCCATCGACTTGCCGAGCCCGCAATCGACCTGCCCGCGCGCGCCCTTGGCGAGGAGAGGCCCGAACTGGTACTGCGCCCGGCGCAGCATCGCAGGTCCCGCGATGATGTTCTCGGAGACGGCATGCTCCATGAACAAGTTCGGCGCGATGATCGGTACGCGGCCGCTCGCGAGTGCATCCTCCTCCAGCACGCCGCGCGCACCGCCCCAATGGTCGGTGTGGGTGTGCGTGAAGATCACGGTCGCGACCGGTCGCTGGCCGCGATGCTTGTAGTAGAGATCGAGCGCGGCGCGCGCCCCCTCGATCGAGGTCAGGGTGTCGACCACGATCACGCCGCTGTCGCCTTCGATCAGCGTCATGTTGGCGATGTCGAGCCCACGCACCTGGTACACGCCGGGCACGACCTCGAACAGGCCGTGCTGCATGTTGAGCCGCGACTGCCGCCACAGGCTCGGATTGACGGTGGCTGGCGCCTCTTCAGTCGACAGGAAGCCGTAAGGCTCGAGGCTCCAGACCGTTCGCCCTTGCGGATTGGCGATCTCCGCGTTCTCGATCGTGCCGAGAAAGCCGCGCGCGGAATCGTCGAAATCCCGCGTGTCGGAGAACGGCAGCGCGTTCAGCATCGCTGTTTGCTGCGCGATGACGGACGGCGTTGCGCCCTTCGGCGTGTCGCTGGCTTCGATGCTGCTCATAATGCCCTCCCGGCTCGTCTCTTGGGAGGCATCTAACCGCATCTCGATTGCGGTTCCAACAAGTCCTTACGCAGCCAAACCTCCGGCCACCGGCTTACCGGAGGCGCGCATGTCCGCCGTCCGCAGCTCCCGCGCCAGCACGTAGCCGCCGCCGTCCTGCTTGGCGCGGTACATCGCCCGGTCGGAGCGCGACAACAGCCCCTCCACCGTGCGCCCATCCTGCGGCGCGACAGCAACGCCGACGCTGACGCCGAGCCCGATCACCTGCCCGTCGACATCATAGGGCGCGCTGAGCGATTGCACGATCCGCCGTGCCATCGCTTCCGCATCGGTCGCCGCGCGCTGCACCAGGATGAACTCGTCGCCGCCCATCCGGACCACGAGATCATGAGCTGCGGCAAGCGCCTTGAGCCGCCCGGCCACCTGCTTGAGCAGCGCGTCGCCGACAGGATGGCCGAAGCGGTCATTGGCCTCCTTGAAGCGATCGAGATCGAGCGCGTGGACGGCGATCATGCCGGAAGTTCTGTCCGCCAGCATGCGCGGCAGATCCTCCGCCAGCACCGAACGGTTGAAGACGCCGGTCATCGAATCCGAGCGCGCGAGCTGTTCGAACTGTCGCTTGAGCGTGATCTGGCTGATCGAGGCATTGAAGCTCAGCCGTACCATCTCGAAGCTCGCAGCCACATACATCAGGATGAGGAGTCCGAGCCCGACATGGCGCAGATCGGGCTCCATGAACGTCACGATCGCGGCAGGCGCGGCGATCGCAACCAGATCGAGCAGCGCTGCGACCGGGCGCAGCGCCAGCCGCGCCACCACGCCGGCACCGAAGCCGAAACCGATGCCGACCGCCATCACGCAGCAGAGCGCGTCGCCCAGCACAATGCTGCGCGCCGCAAACACGCCGAGCACCAAGGCCGTCATGACGGTGCCGGAAATGTACCGCCGTTCCCAGCGCGCGGCCTCGGCCCGATCCAGCCGCGGCGGCTGCGTGAGGCGACGGCGGAACGCAGCGATTTCGAACAGACGGATCATGGCCACCACGACACCGGCGACCGTAAGGGCTGCCGTGACCGCGTCACCGGTCTCGTAGGTCGTGATCGCGCCGACCATCACCTGGCAGACGGCGGCGAGAATGGTGGGCACCGTCGTGCCGTGCAGGCCCGTGATCACTTCCATGTAGACGACATCGGAAATCGACGCCCGTCCGGATTCCATTCTATTGAACGACATGCCAGCCTCATCCGCTCGCATGGTCCTACCGCACATCTGTAAAAATGTGTGCATCGCACAGCGGTGGCATTTGAACGAGCGGATTTACCGCGCGTTAGCCATGCATCGCCTGTGCCCGGTTACATGCCCAATAGCCTCGGCAGCCACAGCGACAGACCCGGCCAGTATGTCACGACCACCAGGAATCCCAGCATGGTCAGGAGCCACGGCCACACCGCCACCGTGAGCTCGGTGATGCCCATCTTGGCGATGCCCGAGGCGACGTAGAGATTGAGGCCGACCGGCGGATGGCACAGCCCGACCTCCATGTTGACCGTCATCAGGATGCCGAAATGGATCGGATCGATGCCGAGCTTGATCGCAACCGGAAACAGGATCGGCGCCATGATCAGGATGATCGAGGATGGCTCCATCACGTTGCCGGCCAATAGCAGCAGGAGATTGACGACGAGGAGGAAGCCGATCCAGCCGAGGCCCTGGTCGATCATCCATTGCGCGAGCGCTTGCGGCACGTTCTCGTAAGTCATCAGGAACGAGAACAAGACGGCATTGGTGATGATGTAGAGCAGCATCGCCGAAAGATTTGCCGACGACAGCAGCACGCGCGGCACGTCTCGCAGCTTCAGATCCTTGTAGATGAAGACTGCGACGATGAAGGCGTACACCGCGCTGACGGCGGCAGCTTCGGTCGGGGTGAACAGGCCGCTATAGATGCCGCCGATCACGATCACGATCAGCAGGATACCCCAGATCGACTTGCGGAACGCATCGAAGCGCTCGTAGAGGGTTGCTTTCGGCATCCTCGGATAGTCGTTACGCCAGGCCCGATAGAACGTCGTTGCGCCGAGCAGCATGGCGAGCACCATTCCCGGCACGATGCCGGCGATGAACAGCTTGCCCACGGAGGTGTTGGTGGAGACGGCAAAAAGCACCATTGGAATCGACGGTGGAATGAGAATTCCCAGCGAGCCCGAGGTCGTGATCACGCCCGCCCCGAACCTCTTCGGGAATCCCTGCGCGACCATCGCGGGCAGGATCACCGATCCGATCGCCACCACGGTGGCCGGCGACGAGCCGGAAATCGCGGCGAACAGCGCGCAGGCGACCACGCCCGAGAGCGCAAGGCCGCCATACCAATGGCCGACCAGCGACGTCGCGAACGTGATCATCCGGCGCGCCACGCCGCCATGGGTCAGGAAGTTGCCGGCAAGGATGAAGAACGGGATCGCCATGATCTCGAAGCTCTCGATGCCGGTGAACAGCTTCAGCGCCACCGATTCCGTTCGCACGTCGGTTAGCGTGAACATGAAGCTGAGCACGGTCAGACCGAGCGCGATCGAGATCGGCATGCCCGTGAGCATCAACGACAGCAGAAGGCCGAAAACCACGGCGACACGCAGCCCCTGCGGCAGCGTGATCACGTGCGCCGAATGGGCGAAGCACACGGCGACGATCAGGACCGGCAACAACATCAGGACCCAGCCGAGCGGGCTGCGTTCGTCGCGGACGACCTGACTGCGCGTGACCGGGGCCGGATGGACCGGGTCTATTTCGACGCCCTCGACGCCGGCCATGTCGTGATGCGGCAGCTCGCCGGTGTGATAGAACGACCAGGCGACCTGCAGGAAGCGGAAGCACATCAGCCCGGAGCCGAGCGGGATGGTGAGATACACCAGCCACATCGGCGCTTCCAAATCGTTGGATTGCTGGCCGGTCTGCCACATCTGGCCGACGAACGCGGCACCGAAATAGCACACGATGGCAGTGAAAAGGGCGCCGCACATTAGGCCGAACGTGATGACGCG
Organism: Bradyrhizobium sp. MI1.11; assembly: GCF_055811255.1. Taxonomy (NCBI): domain Bacteria; kingdom Pseudomonadati; phylum Pseudomonadota; class Alphaproteobacteria; order Hyphomicrobiales; family Nitrobacteraceae; genus Bradyrhizobium; species Bradyrhizobium sp. MI1.11. The sequence goes on along the minus strand of NZ_JBVVPM010000001.1, from coordinate 73,847 downwards.
GCGGCGCGATCCGCCGGGAAGGACATTGACCAGGACGTCGACGCCGACATGGATGCCGGTGCGCACCCCGTAGGCCGCACCGAACTTCGCCATCCAGATGAACATGTAGATGCAGAGTTCCTGCGCCCAGGACAAATCGAGAGCGGCAAGCCAGACGAACGCCGCTCGCGCGGGGACGGCCAGCAAGGCCAGGTTGCGGGCCTCCGCCCATTTGGCGATGTCGATCGACAGCCCGGCGCCATATCGGTGCAGCACGGCAACGAAGATGAGCAATGTCGCGGCCGCGATCATCGTCGCGATCAGCCATTCCTCGAGATGATCGAGCACACGATTCAATGCACGCAGCAACTTGGTCCCCTCAGCTTGGCTCATCATTCAAGAGCAACGGCCGGGAGTGCGATCACCCCCGACCGTTCATGGTTGTTCTTATAGCGCGCCGGCGTCAGTTCATCTTGACGTCGAGTTCCTTGGCGACGAGATCGAGCACCTCCTGCCCGACCCGCCCCTTCGCCCATTTGTAGGTCGGCTGCATCGCTTCCTGCCACGCCTTGCGATCGGCGTCAGTCAGATAATGCAGCGTGGTCTTGCCCGTCTTCTTGATCTCGGCCAGCGCATCCTCGTTTTCCTGGCGCGCGATCGAGTTGGTATAGTCGGTCGCCTCGTTCATCGCCTTCTCGAGCTGGGCGCGGATATCGGGCGGCAGGCCGGACCAGAATTTCGAATTGACGATCACAGCATATTGCAGGTGCGCGTGATAGGACACGGTGATGTCCTTCTGCACCTCGTAGAATTTCTGCGTCAGGTAATTGGAGGCGGTGTTCTCGCAGCCGTCGACCACGCCTGTCTGCAAAGCTTGGTAGACTTCAGAAAACGCCATGATCTGGGGGATCGAGCCCATGATCCGGAGATATTGGTCGGCGACCTTCGATCCGGAGATGCGGAATTTCAGACCCTGGAAATCGGCCGGCTTCATCAGGGGACGATTAGCGGAGAGCATGTGGAAGCCGTTGTCCCAATAAGCGAGCCCGGTGATGCCCTTGGTCTCGAGCCTCTGGAACAGCCACTTGCCGATCGTGCCCGTCATCGCGTTGGAATAGGTCTGGTCGTCCTTGAACAACCAGGGCAGGTCGAGCGCCTCGAATTCCTTGATACCGAGCGGTGCGAACTTCGCGGTCGAGGGGGCAAGCATCTGCACCGAGCCGAGCTGCAGCGCCTCGATCTCCTCCTTGTCCTTGTACAGCGTGGAGTTCGGGTAGATTTCGACCTTGACCTTCCCGTCGGTGTACTTCTCCGCGAGTTCCTTAAACTTCAGGGCGCCCTTGCCCTTAGGAGTGTCGTTGGCAACGACGTGGCTGAATTTGATGACGATCGGGCTCTGGGCCTGGGCCAAGACCGGAGACAAGACGGGACTCACGAGAACAGCTGCGGCGGCGACCGCAAGAAGCAGCTTGCGCATGAACGAACCTCCCAACAACCTCTAAAACCGGGTCTTTTTTGTTTTCCGATTTCAGTACTGACAGCAATCCGCCACCCGAACAACTAGACCTAAGCCCAATTTGCCGCAGCCAAGCTGTCTTGCGCAACCCGGCACCTGCTGCGTTCCCGGAAGCGAGCGCTTATGTCGCATTGCGGCAGTACGATCAGCCGTTGCGCTGGGCGACCATGAACAGACGCCGGAAGGGAAACAGCGTCTGTCCCGCGGCGTTCTTCGGATAGGCTTTCGCGACCCTCATCCCATAGGCGGCTTCGAACGCTGCCTTCTCGTCGCCCTGCAGGATGTCGAGATAGCGCGTCAGCCAAGTCCCCTTGGTCCACTCTTTCACGGGGTTCTCGCCTTCCAGCACCTGCAGATATTCGGTCTCCCAGATGTCGATATTGGCCGACATAGGAGCAAGAAGACCGTGATAATAGGCCGGCGCTTCGACCGGCGGCGGCGTGACGAGATGCTCGACCTTGGACCGCCAGGGACCGTTCAGCGCCGTCTCGCCAATCAGCACATGCGAGGGCGCCAGAAAGTTGCGCGGCATCTGCACAGCGAGCATTCCGCCGGGCGTCACTTTCTCCATGATCGACGGAAACAGTGCCGCATGATTGGGCAGCCAGTGCAGCGCGGCATTGGAATAGACCACGTCATATTGCTTCGTCGGGCGCCAATGGCCGAGATCCTCGTGCGACCATTCCACGTCCGGCGCCGCCTTGCGGCCGGCGGCAACCATCTCGGCTGATCCCTCGACACCGGTCACCGTCGCGTCCGGCCAACGCTCCTTGATCAGCCTGGTGACGTTGCCGGCGCCGGCACCGAGATCGGCAACCGCACGCGGGCCAGAATCCGGAATCCGCATCAAGAGGTCGACGGCGGGCCGGAGGCGGTGCCCCGAGAATTTCAGATATTGCTGCGGATCCCAGACCATCGCTCGGCGCCTTTTCTTTTTCGTGTTTCCTTCAACGCGGCTCTTGGTTACCACTGCTCGTCCCGGTCGGGCAAATCAGGCTGACGGGACAGGGCAGGAAACGAACAGAAAAACGAACAGCCGAACGAACAGCGACAAGCAGAAAAGCAAACAAGAGGGCGTGTCACCATGGATCTCGGGCTCAAATCGAAAACCGCCGTCGTCACCGGAGCGAGCGTCGGTATCGGCCGTGCCATCGCCAAGGGCTTGGCTGCTGAAGGCGTGCGCGTCGTCGGCGTGGCACGGCGCACCGACCTGCTCGCCGAGCTGGTGAGCGAAGTCGGCTCCGGTCTGATCACGCCATTCGAGCAGGACGTGATGGCCAAGGACGCGGCGGAGAGGATTTCGGCCTTCGCCGTGAGCGAGCTCGGCCATGTCGACATCCTCATCAACAATGCCGGCGGCAGCCGCCCCCTCCCCGTCGATGCGCCCGACAGCCAATGGGACGAAGCGATCGCGCTGAACTTCACCAGCTATCGCCGCATCGCGCATGCGCTGCTGCCGCAGATGATCGAACGCAAATGGGGCCGCATCGTCAACATCACCGGCAAGTCCGAGCCGGAAGGCCTCAACGCCGCGTTCGCCGCCAAAGCCGCCGTGCACGCCTGGGCCAAGGGCCTGTCGCGTGAGATCGGCGAGCACGGCATCACCATCAACTGCATCCCGCCCGGCCGCATCATGAGCGAACAGATCCGCCGCAACTACGCGCCCGATTATCGCGAGCGGTTCGCGGAGGAGGAGATTCCTGTCGGCTATTGGGGCGAGCCCGAAGACCTCGCCGCGCTCGCGGTCTTTCTGGCGTCGCCCGTGGCGCGCTACATCACGGGCACGGTGATCCCGGTGGATGGGGGGCTGAGGAGGTATCAGTTCTGAGCGAATTGGCTCGCCCGCTCGCCGAAAGGCCGCCGCAGTTATTCGATCACGTCGTCCGCGCGCACCAGCAACGACGGAGGTATCTCGACGCCGAGCGCCTTTGCGGTCTTGTGGTTGATGACGGTCTTGAACTGCGTCGGCTGCTCGATGGGAATCTCGGCGGGGTTGGCACCCTTCAATACCTTGTCGACGAAAACAGCCGCGTGGCGGAACATTGCGGTGAAGTCCACACCGTAACCCATCAGGGCGGCCCCGCGGGAGGCGACGATGGGTGCGGCAACCGATGGCACCCTGCATTTGTCCACAATCGCGGCCACCATGGACGTGTTGGTGACAAACGCGTTTGCGTCCGTGATCACGAGGCCGTCCATCGGGTTAGAGCCGACGAGTGACAGCGCGCTTTCGAGATCGCCGGGAACGTCGACCTCGATAGGTAGTAGCTCCATCTTCAATGCCTGCGCCGCGTTCCTCATGGTGCTCATTGTAGCGTTGTTCAGGGGATTTCCTCGCTGCATGAGCACCCCCACGCGTCTGGTCGAGGGAGCCAAGCCTGCGAGAATCTCCAGGCGCTTTGCAGCCAGTTCTGTGAGGAAAAAGGTTTGCCCCGTGATGTTGCCGCCAGGATGAGCCATGCTGGCTGCAAGGCCTATGGTCACCAGATCGGGGCCCACGATCATTACGGTCGGAATTTTTGCCGTCGCGTTATGAGCGGCAAGAATCCCGGGGAATGTGGCTGTGACGAGAACGTCAATATCAAGAGCGACAAGTTCATTCGCAAGCGCCGGCAGCCTGGCGTCGTCGCCACCGGCGTCGCGATATTCGACATGAATGTTCGCGCCGTTAACCCAACCGAGATCGCTGAGCCCCTTGAGGAATGAGTCTACTTCCAAATTCCGCGGTGGGGGGAGGAGAAGGCCAATTCGGGGCATTCGCTTCACTTGCTGTGCTCGCGCTGCCAGAGGCAACGCAGACGCCACACCAACCAAAGTCAGGAATTCTCGTCGTTTCATTATCAATCCGATCTCATACACCCCGGCTGAGAACAGCCATTGTTCTACGTTGGTCCAAGCTGCACTGATGACCGGGTCAGGTCAAAGGCGGCAGTCTGCACCGGAGGCGATGACTTCTGCTCTAGCCAGACTCCGGACCTGCCGATGCCGTATGCCAAGCGACGATAAGGGCCATAAGCGGAAGTGATCACATTAAACGGGGTAGCGCCATTTCAATGCGCGCCGCACGAACAAGAGCGCTGCTACCACGATCACCAGGACGACAAGATAGGCGGCAACAGCCCACCGCTCGTGTGGCAGGTAACCCGGAGCCAACATAAGCACCACTAGAACGCAAAGGAGCGCCGTTTGTGAGTAGAACAGCGGCGAGCGCAGCATTCCCGTCGGTTTCAGTTCCGCAAGCCGGTCGCCAGCACGCGTCGCGCGACGGTAAACAAACACTAAGACTGCGAAGGCAACAATCCAGGCCATACAACCCAGCTAGCAGTTCAGAATTTATGATACCTCAACGTGCGGTGGAAAAGGCAACATATCCAGCCTAACGTCTGCAACGGGTCCAAAAGGTGAATGCCGGAGCTGCCCGCGTAGATCTGCTTCAGCACAGGAGCGGGCATCGCTCCTTCACGGGAAGCACACATGGTCTTTTGCGGACCGGTGCAGTCCTGGCATCCTGCCAGTGTTTTGCCCGACGCGTCAACGTCATGGCCGCGGCAAATGTCGTCGCTGCGCGTTTCGGAAATCCCTTATTAATCAAGGGGCCTTCTACTGTGCATGGGGTTGTTTTCGCGTTTTTTGTTTTGAGCCTTAAAAAAAAACACGCAAGACCCGCAGGACCACCTCACTCCGCCTGCAAGATCTCTGCGATCGCGGCCCCCGCCGCGATGGTCCCGAGCTTGCCGCCGACATCGCGCGTTGCCCTGCCTTCGCCGATCGCTTTTGCCACCGCCACCTCGATCGCACGAGCGGCTTCCTCGTACCGTACCGCGCCGCTGTTCTCGCCGTGCCAGGCCAGCAGCAGGGCCGTCGACAGGACCAGCGAGACCGGATTTGCGACGTCCTGGCCTGCAATGTCAGGCGCCGAACCGTGCGCGGCCTGCGCCATGGCGTGGCTGTGACCGACATTGAGCGAGCCGCCGAGGCCGAGGCTGCCGGAAAGCTCTGCGGTGAGATCGGACAGGATGTCGCCGAACATGTTGGTGGCGACGATGACGTCGAAGCGGTCGGGGTTGCGTACAACATGCGCCATCATGGCGTCGACGAGGATGTCGTCGAGGGCGAGGCCGGGATAGGCATTCGCCGCCTCGCGGCAGATGTCGAGGAACATGCCGTCGCCGAGCTTGAGCACATTGGCCTTGTGCACGATGGTGAGATGCTTGCGCCGCTTCATCGCCAGCCGGCACGCCGCATGCGCGATGCGTTCGCAGCAATGGCGCGTGATCCGGCGCAGCGAGATCACGACATCCGATGTGACCAGCATCTCGCCATTGCCCTGCTCCATGTTGCGGTCGGCGTAAAACCCTTCCGTGTTCTCGCGCACCACGACAAGGTCGAAATCACCGACCCGGCCGGACAGCCCCGCATAGGTGCGTGCGGGCCGGACATTGGCGTAGAGGTCGAGGTTCTTGCGGAAATACCGCGACGGGTTGATCTCGCCATGGGCCTCGTCCTTGAAGTCGAAAGTCGCGGTCGGCCCGAGGATCAGCCCGTCGGCGGCACGGACGATGTCGAGCAGCTCGGGGCGCACCGTCGTACCGAATTGTTTGAGGCTCGCATGGCCAACTGCGTGCTCCTCCAGCCGCAGATTGAGCTGGAAGCGCTCGGAGGCGGCACGCAACACGCCTGATGTCGCGGTCGTGATCTCGGGCCCGATGCCGTCACCGGGCAAAACGACGATGTGCATGGCGCTCCCCTGACATTGCAGCAGCTCATGCGATCATACGCCGGCGCCAGGAATCATCGCCCAGCCTTCGCGCATACACTGCATGCAAGCATATGCCTGTGGAAGGCGGCCGCGCCGTAGTACATGCCAAGTCCCCTGGAGCCGGCCGCCGGAGCAACGCGCTAACGCAATGACAATCACGTTACCCGCCGCCGCGCGCAAGCCCGACCACACCATTTCCGACGGCCTTCCGCCCGCACAGCGGCGCTGGGCCATTGCCGCGATCTTCACCGCGCTGGCCATGGCCTCGCTCGACACCGCGATCGCCAACATCGCGCTGCCCGCCATTGCCGGCGACCTGCATGTCAGCCCTGAGCAATCGGTCTGGGTGGTCAACGTCTACCAGATCGCGCTGGTGGCGACGCTGCTGCCGTTGGGAGCACTCGGCGAGATCGTCGGGCACCAGCGCATCTATCTCGGCGGCCTGATCCTGTTCACCATCGCCTCGCTGTTCTGCGCGGTGGCCTGGTCGCTGGAGAGCCTGCTGGTTGCGCGCACGCTGCAAGGGTTAGGTGCGAGCGGCATCATGAGCGTCAACACGGCGCTGGTGCGCTTCGTCTATCCCGGCCGGATGCTCGGCCGCGGCTTCGGCCACAACGCGCTGGTGGTCGCGACCGCCTTCACCTTCGGTCCCTCGATCGCCTCCGCCATCCTCGCGCTCGGCCCGTGGCCATGGCTGTTCGCCGTCAACATCCCGTTCGGCCTCGTCGCGATCGGCATCGGCTTTGCGATGCTGCCGAAAACGCCGCGCGCCGATCACGGCTTTGACTTCCTCGGCGCGATCCTGGCGTCGGCCTGTCTCGGGTTGTTCATCACGGGCATCGGCAGTGCTGCGCACAATCTGTCACCAGTGGTCGTGGGCATCGAGCTGCTCACGGCCCTGGTGCTCGGCTTCATCCTGACGCGCCGCCATGCCGACCATCCCGCGCCGATGCTGCCGATCGATCTGTTCAGTCGGCCGATGTTCGCGCTGTCGGCGGCGACCGCGGTATGCTCGTTCGCGGTGCAGGGCCTCGCCTTTGTCTCGCTGCCGTTCTATTTCGAGGACGTGCTGGGGCGTTCGCAGGTCGAGACCGGCTTCTTCATGACGCCGTGGCCGCTGGTGGTCGGCATCATGGCGCCGATCGCGGGGCGCCTCTCCGACCGGCACGCGGTCGGACTGCTCGGCGGCATTGGGCTCGTGATGCTCGGCCTCGGCATGGCGCTGCTGGCGATGCTGCCGGCCAATCCTGCGATCCCCGACATCATCTGGCGGATGGTGATCTGCGGCATGGGATTCGGCTTCTTCCAGGCGCCGAACATGAAGGCGGTGATGTCGAGCGCGCCGCCACATCGCAGCGGCAGCGCCTCCGGCATCGTCGCCACCGCGCGCCTGACCGGGCAGACGACGGGGGCCGCGCTCGCCGCAGCCTGCTTCTCGCTGGCCGGTCACGACGGCGCAGTCGTGGCATTGGCACTTGGCGCCGGCTTCGCCGCGCTCGGCAGCGTGATGAGCTTTTTGCGGCTGGCGGTGAAGTAGACCGTCAGGCCAGATGCCGGGCCGCCGTTACGTCGACAGTCGCGGCCGGAATGACGGTCTCCTCGTCGAGCGCAGCGAGGCGCTCATCGATGGCAGCGATGACCTTGCGCGAGAACGGCCCGAGATGCGCATAAGCCGCGATCATCTGCACGGCAATCCGCGCCGATGAGGTGTCGCGCTTGGCGCAGTTCATGAAGGTCTGCCACAGCGGCCCTCGCGCCTCGGGAAGGGCTGTGACCACCTTGTGCACCGTTTCCATCGCCCCGAGCCCGGCGCGGATATCGCCCTCGGCGAGCTCTTGGCGCTGCCTGGACCGGTCGAGCAGCGTCATCAGGCGATCAACGCGCCTTGCATAGGCCTCTGGGCTGTAGATGTGCTCCAGCACGCGCTTGTAGTCCGTCAGGATGTCGCGCAACGGGCGCACCGGATCGAAGTTGATCCCGGCGGTGCACTGATCCGCGCCGATGGTCGGCGCCAAATCGTGGCCGGGGTGCAGCCGGCCTTCGCGCTCGAGGCGGCGCGTCAGCTGCGTGTTCGGCAAGGCATAGAGCAGGCCGACCATGCTGACCGGGATCGCCGCCTCTTCGATGAAGTCGATCATGGCATCCGCCATCGAGAGCTTCTCATTGTCGAAGCCGACGATGAAACCCGCGGTGACGAGCATGCCCGCGGCGTAGATCTTGTGGATGCTCTCGGCGATGTTGCGCCGCGTGTTCTGCTTCTTCCGCATCGCGACCAGCGTCGCCGGATCCGGACTTTCGATGCCGACGAAGATGGCGAAGAAATTCGCCTGACCCATCAGCTCCAACAGCTCGGGATCGTCGGCCAGATTGACCGAGGCCTCAGTCGACAATTCGAAGGGATAGCCGTGAGCACGCTGCCATTCGGCGAGCTGGGGCAGGAACAGCCGCAGCGACTTCTTGTTGCCGATGAAATTGTCGTCGACGAAGTCGAGATGGCCACGGTAGCCCATGGCGTAGAGCCTGTCGAGCTCGTTCAGCATTTGCTCATTCGTCTTGGTTCGCGGCACCCGGCCATAGAGCTCGATGATGTCGCAGAACTCGCAGGTGAACGGGCAGCCGCGGGAATACTGCACACCGAGATAAAGGTAGTCCTCGAACTTCAGCAGGTCGAAGCGCGGCACCGGCGTCTTGGTGACGTCGGCCTGGAATTTTGGCGCGATGAAGACGCCGGAGCGGGCGCCACTGTCCCAGGCCGCGACGAATTCGTGGAGAACGCTCTCGGCCTCTCCGAGCACCTGGAAGTCGGCCCTCTCATAGATATGGGGGCTTGAGGTGGGATCGGGACCGCCGACGACCACCGGCTTGCCCGCGGCACGGCAAATTTCGATCAGGCGCAGCGTGTCGGCCTGCTGCGGCATCATTCCGCCCGTGAAGACGACGTCGGCCCAGGAAAGATCCTCGTCGCTGAAGGCTTCCGTGTTGCAATCGATCAGCCGGACCGTCCAGTGCTCGGGCAACATCGCGGCAACGGTGATCAGCCCCAAAGGGGCCGCAGGGCGCTTCACGCCCAACACTTTGCAGGATTCGCCAAAGCTCCAGAAGGACTCTGCCGAGAACAGCGGATAGAGCATCAGGACTTTGCAAGGCTGCGGTACGTTCATGGAACCTCTTTTTGGCTGATTCCACTGTAGCAGAGCATTGTCGACTTGCACCCCGGCAAAAGAGACAAACTGTCGCTCCGGTTCCAAGGGCGTCTGCGCACGGAAGCCGGTAGACGTCGCCCCAAGCCGTGCCGCGGGCCGCCCAGGGAGCAAATCTCTGGCGGCTACCCCCCGGACTGTTGATTTGAACGTTTCCAATTTGCCGGACACATTGCGCCCCTGAGTCCAATCGGTGGATTGGGCCAATCAGGGGACTGCGATGGCAAACCTAACAATCAACGGAAAAACCTTCACGCTCGACGTCGAGCCGGATACGCCCCTGCTCTGGGCGATCCGCGAGAATGCCGGCCTGACCGGCACGAAATATGGCTGCGGCATTGCACAATGCGGCGCCTGCACCGTTCACATCGACGGCGTCGCCACCCGCTCCTGCGGCGTTTCGGTCGGCGAGGCCGCAGGCAAGAAGATCACGACCATCGAAGGGCTCGCCTCCGGCAACGCACTGCACAAGGTGCAGGAAGCCTGGATTGCCCAGGACGTGCCGCAATGCGGCTATTGCCAGAGCGGCATGATCATGGCGGTGGCGGCGCTGCTGAGCGAGAAGCCGAAGCCGACCGACGCCGACATCGACGAGGCCATCACCAATATCTGCCGCTGCGGCACCTTCCAGCAGGTGCGCGAAGCGATCCACACGATCGCAAGCGCGTAAGGAGCCGCCACATGAACAAGCATGTCTCTCCCAGCATGAACCGCCGTGCCTTCGTCATCGGCACCGCCGCGGTCGGCGCAGGTCTCGCAATCGGCCTCGATATCCCCTTCGGCGGCCCCGCCGTGGTCCGCGCGGCCGACGGCTCCCCCGAGATCGGCGCCTGGGTCGTGGTCAGGCCCGACGACACCGTCGTCATCCGCATCGCCCGCTCCGAAATGGGCCAGGGCTCGCTCACCGGCCTCGCCCAGCTCGTCGCCGAGGAACTCGAATGCGACTGGTCGAAGGTCTCGACCGAATATCCGACACCGGGCCAGAGCGTCGCCCGCAAGCGCGTCTGGGGCGATTTCTCGACCGGCGGCAGCCGCGGCATCCGCTCTTCGCAAGACTATGTCCGCAAGGGCGGTGCCACCGCACGCGTGATGCTGATCCAGGCCGCCGCCGAGGCGTGGAAAGTGCCGGCGTCCGAATGCGCCGCCGCCAACAGCGTCATCACCCACACGCCGTCCGGCAAGACCACGACCTACGGCAAGGTCGCCGAGGCCGCGGCCAAGCTGACGCCGCCGGCCGAGGTCAAGCTGAAGGACCCCAAGGACTGGAAGCTGATCGGCAAGGGCGTGAAGCGGCTGGACACCGCCGAGAAGACCACCGGCACCATGATCTACGGCATCGACGTCAAGCTGCCGGGCATGCTGAACGCCGCGATCAAGGATTGCCCGGTGTTCGGCGGCAAGCTGAAGAGCTATGACGAAGCCAAGATCACCGACATGAAAGGCGTCAAGAAGGTCGTCAAGGTCGGCGACACCGCGGTCGCGGTTGTTGCCGATACCTGGTGGCAGGCCAAGACCGCGTTGGAGGCGCTGCCGATCGTCTGGGACGAGGGCGACAACGCCAAGGTCTCGAGCGAATCGATTGCAAAGTGGTTGGCCGAGGGTCTCGACAACGCGCAGCCGGCCTATGTCGGCAACAAGAACGGCGACGCCAAGGCGGCGATCGCCGGTGCCGCCAAGAAGATCGAGGCCGTCTACAGCTATCCCTACCAGAACCACGCCACGATGGAGCCGATGAACGCCACGGCGCTCTACACGGCCGACAAGTGCGAGGTCTGGTGCGGCACGCAGAATGGCGAGGCGGCCTTCGCCGCCACGTTGGAAGCGTCGGGCCTGCCGGCGGAGAAGTGCGACGTGCACAAGGTGATGCCCGGCGGCGGCTTCGGCCGGCGCGGCCAGACCGACTATGTCCGTCAGGCCGTCTTGATCGCCAAGCAGATGCCGGGCACGCCGATCAAGCTGTTGTGGTCGCGCGAAGAGGACATGGCGCACGGCAGATATCACCCGATCACCCAGTGCAAGATGACCGGCGCGTTCGATGCGGACAACAATCTGGTCGCGCTGCACTACCGCCTGTCCGGGCAATCGATCCTGTTCTCGCTCCGCCCCGAAGCGCTGCAGAACGGCATGGATCCGGCCGCATTCCAGGGCGTCGCCCAGTCCGGCGAAGCCGCGTTCGGTTACTCCGTGCCAAACCTCCTGGTCGAGCATGCGATGCGCAACCCGCACGTTCCGCCGGGCTTCTGGCGCGGCGTCAACATCAATCACAACGCGATCTACATGGAATGCTTCATGGACGAGCTGGCCCAGGCCGCAGGCCAGGACCCGATCGAGTTTCGCCGCAAGCTGATGGGCAATCACCCCAAGCATCTGGCGGTGCTCAATGCCGTGGCCGAGAAGATCGGCTGGAGCACCCCGGCGGCGCAAGGCATCTATCGCGGCATCGCGCAGGTGATGGGCTATGGCAGCTATGTCGCCGGCGCCGCCGAGATCTCGGTGACCGACGGCAACAAGATCAAGGTGCATCGCATCGTCGCCTCCACCGATCCCGGCTACGTCGTCAATCCGGCGCAGGTGGAGCGGCAGATCGCGGGCTCCTTCGTCTATGGCCTCTCCGCGCTGTTCTACGGCGGCTGCACCGTCAAGGACGGCAAGATCGAGCAGACCAACTTCGACACCTACAATTCGATGCGCATCAACGAGATGCCGAAGGTCGAATCGGTGATGGTGCCGAGCGGCGGGTTCTGGGGCGGAGTCGGCGAGCCGACCATCGGCGTCGCAGCGCCAGCGGTGCTCAATGCGTACTTCGCGGCGACGGGCAAACGCATCCGTTCGGTGCCGTTGCGCGACCAGAACATCACCTTCGCCTGAGACACGCCGCGGGGGGGGGGGGGGGGGGGGGGGGGCGCGGCGGCGCGCCGCCCCCCGCGCGGGGGGGGGGGGGCGGGGGGGGGGGGCG
>NZ_JBVVPM010000001.1:0-61427 GCF_055811255.1 Bradyrhizobium sp. MI1.11 | reverse complement strand
CCCCCCCCCGCCGGCGGCGCCCGCCCCCCCCCCCACCCCCCCCCCCCCCCCCCCCCCCCCCCCCCCCCCCCCCCCCCCCCCCCCCCCCCGGCACACTTTCCGGACAAGACCCATGAATGCGCCGGTGACACGGCGGGATGCCATCCTCGGCATCGCCGCCGCGGCCACATCATTCGCCGTCCCTTCGATCCTGCGCGCGCAATCGGCGGGCCGCGTCGTCGTGGTCGGCGGCGGGCTTGGCGGCGCAGCGTGCGCCCGCGCGCTGAAGCGCGCGCAGGCAAACTTGCAAGTCATCCTGATCGAACCCAATGCGGTCTTCACCTCCTGCCCCTTCAGCAACGAGGTGATTGCCGGCCTTCGCGACATCGAATCTCAGCAATTTGGCTATGACAAGGTCGCCGCCGAGGGCGTCACGATGATCGGCCAAGCCGTAACCACAATCGAGCCGCAACTGCGCAGCGTCGTGACGGCCGATGGCGTTGCGCTGCCCTATGATCGTCTCGTCCTCTCCCCCGGCATCGACTTCCATTTCGAAGCCCTGCCCGGCTACGACGACGCGGCATCAGAAAAAATGCCGCACGCCTGGAAGGCCGGTGCGCAGACGCTGCTGCTGCGTCGGCAGCTGGAGGCCATGCCGGACGGCGGCACTCTCGCCATTGCGATCCCCGCCAATCCCTCGCGCTGTCCGCCGGCGCCCTATGAGCGCGCCAGCCTGATTGCGCATTACCTGAAAGCGAAGAAGCCGCGCTCAAAAGTCTTGATCCTCGATGCCAAGGACAATTTCTCCCAGCAGCGACTGTTCGAGAGCGCGTGGAAGGAACTTTACGGCGACATGATCGAACGCATCGGGCTGTCGCAAGGCGGCCGCGTGACTTCGGTCGATCCCGCGACAAGGACCATCGTCACCGAATTCGGCAATTACACGCCTGAGGTCGCCAACGTGATCCCGCCGCAGCGAGCGGGACGCATCGCCGAGATCGCGGGCGCTGCGGATGCCACCGGCTGGTGCCCGATCGATCCCGTTACCTTCGAATCGAAACTTGTCCAGAACATCCACGTCATCGGCGATGCCTGCCTCGGCGGGGGCATTCCCAAGTCGGCATCCGCGGCAAGCGCACAGGGCAAGGCCTGCGCTGCCGCGATCGTGAACCTCCTTGCCGGCCGCGCACCAGACACGCCGCGACTGATAGGCGTCTGCTACAACATCGTCGCACCCGGCTACGGCTTTTCACTCGCGGGCAAGTACCAGCCCAGGGGCGACATCTTCGCCGAGGTCGAGGGCGGAGCGACCAGCCCCGTCGATGCGCCGCGCGAATTGCGCGCCCGCGAGGCGGCTGAAGCCGAGCGCTGGTTTCAGACCATTACGGCGGACACCTTTGGCTAGAGCATTGGTCCATATCGCAGCGCTGATCGCCGCAAGTGTTGCCGGCGCTGCTAACGCGGACGAGCTTGTGCCCTACAACGTCGTCGGCGACGGCATCGCGGAATCGCTCACCGGCGCGCCCGGCGATGCCGCGCGCGGGCGCGCGCTCGTGCTCGCACGCACGACGACCTGCATCCTCTGCCATTCCGGTCCCTTCCCCGAAACCCGGTTCCAGGGCGACCTCGCGCCAGACCTCTCGGGTGCGGGGAACCGCTGGACGGTGAGCCAGTTGCGGCTTCGACTGGTCGATGCGGCGCGCTTCAACCCGGAGACCATCATGCCGTCCTATTATCGCACCGACCACCTCGTGCGGGTCGGGCGAAATTTCGCCGGCAAACCGATCTTGTCCGCCGCCGAGATCGAGGACATCGTGGCTTTTCTTGCAACGCTTCGGGACTAGGACTGTTCATGCCAACCACGCGACGCCGATTCGTGACTCTTGCCGGAAGCGTGACGTTCGCCGGGACGATCCCGATCCTCACGCTGCGGCCGCTCGAGGCGACACCGGCGATGCTCACCGCCGCGATCCGCAACGTCGTCGGCGAAGCACCTGTCCGCACCGGCAAGGTGAAGCTCGACATTCCGCCGCTGGTCGAGAACGGCAACACGGTGCCGATGACCGTGAGCGTCGCGAGCCCGATGACGGCGGACGACTACGTCAAGAGCATCCACGTGTTCAACGAGAAGAACCCGCAGCCGAACATCGGCAACTTCCATCTCGGCCCCTCCTCCGGCCGCGCCCAAATCTCGACCCGGATTCGGCTCGCCGACACCCAGAAGGTGGTGGCGATCGCGCGCCTTTCCGACGACACGTTCTGGCAGGTCACGACCGAAATCGTCGTGACGCTGGCCGCCTGCACCGAGGAGATGAATTGATGGCTGCGCTCATCAACGTTCCCACGAAAGCCAGACGCGGCGAAATCATCGAGATCCGCACGTTGACCTCGCACATCATGGAGACCGGCTTCCGCCACACCGCGGATGGGGCGCTGGTACCGCGCGACATCATCACGAGCTTTACGTGCCGCTATAACGGCACCGAGATTTTTCGCGCCGATCTCTTTCCGGCGATTGCGGCCAATCCCTATCTGTCGTTCTTCACGGTCGCGAAGGAGAGCGGCAAGCTCGAGTTCGAGTGGATCGGCGATAACGGTTATTCGTCCAGCGCATCGGCGTCGATCACGGTCGAATGAGTTTTTGGCGCACGATATCGGCCGCGGCGCTCCTCGCCACCGGCCCTGCCCTGCTCGCCGGCGAGATTCCGCCGGACGCGCGCCGCTCCGGCTATTCGTTCATGGGGCCCGACACCCGCGCGATGCAGGATGACGACACCTCAAATCCCGGGATGCTGTTCGTGCTCGATGGTGAGGCGTTGTGGACGAAGAGGACCGGCAGCGCCGACAAAGCCTGCGCGGATTGCCATGGCGATGCACGTGGCAGCATGAAAGGCGTCGCGGCGCGCTATCCGGCCTTCGACAAGGCGCTGGCGCGCCCCGTCACGCTCGACCAGCGCATCAATCTCTGCCGCAGCAATCATCAGCAGGCACCGGCGCTGCCCTACGAGAGCCGCGACCTGCTGGCGCTGTCCGCCTTCGTCGCGCATCAATCGCGCGGGGTCGCGATCACGGCCGGCGACGATCCGCAACTGAAGCCATTCGTCGACCAGGGCCGCGACCTCTTCATGCAGCGCGAGGGCCAACTCAACCTTGCCTGCACCAATTGCCACGATGACAATTTCAACAAGCGACTTGCCGGCGCGCCGATCACGCAGGGACAGCCGACCGGCTATCCGCTTTATCGCCTGGAATGGCAGACGCTGGGATCGCTGGAGCGCCGGCTACGCAGTTGCATGACGGGCGTCCGCGCCCAGGCCTATGATTTCGGCGCGCCCGAGCTGGTCGCGCTCGAACTCTATCTGATGTCGCGGGCGCATGGCTTGCCGATGGAGACGCCGGCCGTGCGGCCCTGAATTCCACAGATTAGGGCTAGGCAGACGCGGAACGGCCGCTAGTATCCGCCCAAATTGAGTCACAGGGAGGGACCTAAAGTGGTCAACCACAAAATCTCGCGTCGTACGCTCTTGACGGGCACCGCTGCAGCTGGCGCGCTCAGCCTGACAGGCCTGCCGGCGCGCGCCGAGGTGAACTGGAAGAAATACGCAGGGACCAAGCTTGAGGTGATCCTCGCCAAGGGGCCCCGCGGCGACAACTTGCAAAAATACGTCAAGGAGTTCACCGAGCTCACCGGCATCCAGGTCGAAGCGGAGCAGATTCCCGAGCAGCAGCAGCGCCAGAAGGTGGTGATCGAGTTCACCTCGGGCCGGCCGAGCTTCGACGTCGTCCATCTCAGCTACCACGTGCAGAAGCGGCAGTTCGAGAAGGCCGGCTGGCTCGCCGACTTGACGCCCTTCATGAAGGACCCGGCGCTGACCGCGCCCGATCTCGTCGAAAGCGACTTCTCGGCCGCGGGCCTGCAATACGCCAGGAACGACAAGGGCCAGATGCTGTCGCTGCCGTGGTCGGTCGATTATTTCATCCTCTATTACAACAAGGAGCTGTTCGAGAAGAAGGGCGTCGCCGTTCCCAAGACCCTCGATGAGATGGCTGCGGCGGCCGAGAAGCTCACCGATACCAAGGAAGGCATCTACGGCTTTGTCGGGCGCGGCTTGCGCAACGCCAACATGGCGATGTGGAGCAACTTCTTCCTCAACTATGGCGGAGAATTCCTCGACGCCAAGGGCAACATCCTGACCGACGGTCCGGAAGCCATTGCCGCGACCAAGCTGTATCAGACGCTCCTGACCAAATCGGCACCTCCAGGCGTCGCCGGCTTTAACTGGATGGAGTCGATGGCCTCGTTCACGCAAGGCCGATCCGCGATGTGGATCGACGGCGTCGGCTGGGCGCCGCCGCTGGAAGATCCGGCTGCCTCGCGCGTTGTCGGCAAAGTCGGCTACACCGTCGTGCCCGCCGGCCCCAAGGGACAATATTCCTCGACCTATGGCGACGGCATCGGCGTTGCCGCTGCGAGCAAGAACAAGGAAGCCGCCTATCTGCTCTGCCAATGGGTGGTCTCGAAAACGCAAGGAGCGCGGCTGCTGCAGGCCGGCGGCGGCGTCCCGTTCCGCAACTCGATCCTTGGCGATGCCGAGGTCCAGAAGGGCGTCAAGACCAAGGAGTGGCTGCAATCGGTGATCGATTCCGGCAAGATCAGCAAGCTGGGCCTGCCCGTCGTGATCCCGGTCGCCGAATTCCGCGACATCGTCGGCGCGGCCGTCACTGCGACCTTGTCCGGCGCCGATCCTGCCGCCGAGCTGAAGAAGGCCAACGATCAGTACCGGCCGATCCTGGAGCGTAGCGAGAAGGCGTGAGTGCGTTGACACAATCGACTCCGGGCGCGGCACAGTCTGATGTCGCGCCGGAGAAAGCGTTGCGGCCGCCGTCGTACTGGCCGTTCGTGGTGCCGGCGCTGGTCGTCGTGATCGCGATCATCATCTTCCCGTGGGTCTTCACGATCTGGATGAGCCTGAACGAGTGGAAGGTCGGCTCCTCGACCACCTTCGTCGGGTTGTCCAATTATCTGCGGCTGACGAGCGATCCCCGCTTCATCGAGGCCGTCGGACATACACTGGTCTACACCATATTGTCCGTGCTGCTGCCGCTCGTGCTCGGCACGTTTGCGGCCGTGGTGTTTCACCAGAAATTTCCCGGCCGCGGCTTTCTGCGCGGCGTCTTCATCATGCCGATGATGGCGACGCCGGTGGCGATCGCGCTGGTCTGGACCATGATGTTCCACCCGCAGCTCGGCGTGCTGAACTATCTGCTGTCACTGGTCGGAATCCCTGCGCAGCTCTGGGTATTCCATCCCGCGACCGTCATTCCTTCGCTGGTGCTGGTCGAGACCTGGCAATGGACGCCGCTGGTCATGCTGATCGTGCTCGGCGGCCTCGCCGCGATCCCGACCGAGCCTTATGAAAGCGCACAGATCGACGGCGCCAGCATCTGGCAGGTGTTCCGCTTCATCACCCTGCCGCTGATCATGCCGTTCCTGTTCATCGCGGGCATGATCCGCATGATCGACGCCGTGAAGAGCTTCGACATCATTTTCGCAATCACCCAGGGCGGACCGGGATCGGCGTCGGAGACGATCAACATCTATCTCTACAGCGTCGCCTTCTCCTACTACGACCTCGGCTACGGCTCGGCGATTGCTGTCGTGTTCTTCCTGCTGATCGTCCTGCTTGCGGCGGTGATGCTCTACGCGCGCCAGCGCATGCTGTGGACCGAGATCGCGAGCGGCACATGACTCCAAGGCAAATCGTCGGCAAGATCGGCCTGTGGTTCTCGGTGTTCGTCATCGTGTCGCCGGCGATCCTGTTCTTTCTCTGGATGCTGTCGCTGTCGCTCAAATTCGAGATCGACAACGCCGCCTACCCGCCGGTGTTCTTCCCCGAGCATGTCGCCTGGAAGAACTATGCCGACGTGCTCGCCTCCAACCGCTTCCTGACCTATTTCATCAACAGCCTGATCGTGACCGGCAGCGCGACGTTGCTTGCGCTGCTCGTCGGCGTTCCCGCCGGCTACGGCATCGCGCGGATGGCCGCGCACAGATCTGCGATCGTGATCCTGATCGCCCGTATCACGCCGGGATTGTCCTATCTGATCCCGCTGTTTCTCATGTTTCAATGGCTGGGATTGCTGGGCACGCTGGTGCCGCAGATCATCATCCACCTCGTGGTCACGGTGCCGATCGTGATCTGGATTATGATCGGCTATTTCGAGACGACGCCGATGGAGCTGGAAGAAGCAGCCCTCATCGACGGCGCCACGCGCTGGCAGGTCTTTCGGCACGTTGCCCTGCCAATCGCCAAGCCCGGCATCGCCGTTGCCTTCATCCTGGCTGTGATCTTCTCCTGGAACAACTTTGTGTTCGGCATCGTGCTGGCCGGACGCGAGACCCGCACCCTGCCGGTCGCCGTCTACAACATGATTTCGTTCGACCAGTTGAGCTGGGGGCCGCTCGCGGCCGCCGCGCTGATCGTCACCCTCCCGGTGCTGCTGCTGACGGTGTTCGCCCAGCGACAGATCGTCGCCGGGCTCACCGCTGGTGCCGTCAAGGGCGGGTAGCTACTCCGCCGGTGCCGCGTGCATGTCCGCGTGCGGCATGTAAGGCTCGCTCGCGCCGAGCCTGCTGGCCGCGAACAGACCGGCGGCCATCACGGCATAGGCGAACGCGACCGCGGGCGTGACGCCAAATCCGCCGCCGATGCCGACGGCTTCGCCGTGCATGAAGCCGAAGTAAGTCAGGACCGCACCAACCAGCGCGAATGCCGAGGCTTTCTCGAAGTCGCGCTCGATGATGAAGACGCCGATCGCACCCAGGATCAGGCCGCCGAGGATGGAGCCGCCGCCCATCACTTCGAGTCCGTGATAGAACACGCCCTGCTGCGGCAGCGCTGCAATCGCGGCAGCCTTGACCGCGTCGGCCTTGTCGGCGGCCATTCCGCCGACGGTCGCAGCCGCGTTCATGGTCGAGCCCAGCATGGTGTCGATCTGGAGCTTGGCCCAGGCGGCCAAATGCGGCGTCAGCGCCAGCACGATCGCGGGCGCGTGCTTGACCGGCGTGGTCTGGAACGCCTGCGCGCCAATGAGCATGCCGATATAGAGCAGGATCGGCGAGATCGCGACGACCGGGACCAGCGCCAGCAGCACCGAGATGATGCCGAACCAGGCCAGCACCACCACCATGATGCCGGTCGCGGCCGAATAGCCGATGCGGCCGCCCATCGCCTTCCAGCCGGGATGGCCGATATAGACGGCGTTGATAAAGGGGTTGCCCATCAGGCAGCCGATCAGGCTGACGATTCCGTCGGCGGTGAGCACGCGCGTGGTCGGATATTCGTCGCCGGCGGCTTCCGCGCTCTCGACATTGTCCATGGCCTCGACGAGATCATAGATGCCGAACGGAATGGCAGTGACCAGGATGACGCCAAGGAATTCGAATCCGGAGAAGACGTAGCCCACCGCCGGGATCGGCACCGAGAAGCCGAAATTCGCGAAGGCATCACTGACGCCCTTGACGCTGAGCCCGCCGAGACCAAGGCCGAACAGGTTCGAGCCCCAGGCGATAACCATGCCCACCGCGATCGCAACGAGACCGGCGGGAATGCCGCGCCAATATTTCACGCCGCCGAACCAGCTCACCAGGATGATGGCGAAGCAGACCAGGCCGATCTGTGGCGTCATGTACATTTCGAGCGCCGGTCGCATCGAGATGAAGGTGACGGAGACGCCGGCGAGCGTACCGAGCAGCGCCGCGCGCGGCGTGATTTTTCGAATGAAAGGCGCAATGAACCCGCCGATCATCAGGATGAAGCTCTGGAAGAACACCCAGACCAGGCCGGCCGACCAGCCCTTGAGCGGATCGCCGGTCTTGATCGTGATCGGCAGCATGATCACGAAGGTGACGATGAACATATGCGGCACGCTGACGCCTGACGGCAACGCACAGACGTCGTTGCGACCGGTCTTCTGCGCGAGACGATAGGCGAGGTACGCGTAGTAGAAGGTGGAAAGGCACATCATCAACCCGAGTGCGGGAAGGATGCGGCCGAACACGAGACTGTCAGGCATCTTCAGGACGAAGCGCAGCAGGCCCGTGAGCACCAGCATGTTGACGAGGATGTTGGTGCCGAAGCCGAAAAACGCGTTCCAGTCGCCCGGTGTCCATAGTGCCGGCTTGAACTCGAAGGTGCCGGCCGTCCCCGTCGTGCTTGTGCTCATGGTGATGCCCCTACGCTGATGTGGAAATCTTCATCGCCTCCAGAACCGCGGCTGAGCTTGCGACCCAGCCGAAGATGCCGCCCTGGGCCTTGATCATCTTCAGGCCCATCTCGTGAAATTCGGGGAAGTAGGACGCGCAGCCGTCCGAGATGACGACGCAGCGATAGCCGCGGTCGTTGGCCTCGCGCACGGTGGTGTTGACACACACTTCGGTGGTGACGCCGCACACCAGCAGATTTTCGATGCCGTATTTCTCCAGCACGTCGGTGAGCTCGGTGGCGTAGAATGCGCCCTTGCCGGGCTTGTCGATCACGATCTCGCTGTCGAGCGGATAGAGTTCCGGGATGATGTCGTGGCCGGCCTCGCCGCGAATGAGAATGCGTCCCATGGGACCGGGGTCGCCGATGCGAAGGGATGGCGCGCCGCGCTCGACTTTCGCCGGCGGCGCGTCGGAGAGATCGGGCAGATGGCCCTCGCGCGTGTGGATCACCAGCATGCCGGTATCCCGCGCGGCCTTCAGCACGGCACCGATCGGCTTCACCGCACGCGCGAGCTGGCTGACGTCGTTGCCCAGCGTCTCGCCGAAACCGCCGGGCTCCATGAAGTCGCGCTGCATGTCGATGATGAGAAGCGCGGTGGCCGGCCAGTCGAGCTTGACCGGCTCCGGTTCGGCGCTGATGACACCCAGTGTCGGCTTGGTTGAGTTCAACATGACTCAAGGCCCCCGCGAGAACTCTCTCTGCAGGAGTTCTGCAAGCGCCATGCCATTGTGTACAATTGCGATTAAGCCGACGGCGCAGGAAAATTTACTGCGCTGTCAGAATGTTATTAGGAAAGCCGGGGTCTGCTTATTCGCTGTGCGGCGGCTTTGCGGCGTGCATTTGCCCAAAGGATGAGCGCTCTCCGTCGTTATTCCGGGGCGATGCGTAAGCGTCGAACCCGGAATCCATCGGGCGGCTAAACACGCGCTGAAATCGATCCGGGCTCGCGCGACGCGCGCCCCGGAACGACGAAGGTGGCGCTAGCGACCCGCTCCATACAGCCCCCGATGCTCCTCCCCATGGTGCGCGCAAGAGGCCTTCAGCGTCGTCATGTAGAGCGACCTTCAGGTCTTGAGGATCATGGGGTCGCCAGCGGCATGAGTTCGCGAAGACGTCGAGGGCTGTCGGCGCAGCAACGATATCGGCCGTACCGCGCAATACCTCTGCTTGGAGCATCTGGCGCGGGTGGCGCCATGGCCCGATCGGAGCCTCAGCTGTCTCCGTGATCTCAGTGTCGAGCGCGCTTGCAGTCACGATGTCCTCCGCAAGCAAGCCATGACCAGCAGGAGCGCCACGGATGCGGCCAGCGATATTGACTTCGCCTGTGCATGCCTTTGACTGTCACAATTCGCGTCGCGCAGCCGCTCCTCCCTCCCGCAGCGCAAACCCCAAGTCGAAGAAAAGCCAAACAAGAGACGAGGACTTCCGAATGACGCTGATGCAGGTCGAGCTGGACGACAAATACCGGCTCGAATCGAAGCGGATCTTCCTGTCTGGCACGCAGGCGCTGGTCCGCCTGCCCATGTTGCAGCGCGAACGCGACCGGCTTCAGGGCCTCAACACCGGCGGCTTCATCTCGGGCTATCGCGGTTCCCCGCTCGGCATGTACGACCACGCATTGTGGCGCGCGAAGTCACACCTCCAGCAGCACGACATCGCCTTCGTTCCCGGCTTGAACGAGGACCTCGCGGCGACCGCCGTCTGGGGCAGCCAGCAGGTCGGCCTGTTTCCCGGCGCGAAGGTCGATGGCGTGTTCGGCATCTGGTACGGCAAGGGGCCGGGCGTTGATCGCTCGGTCGACGCGCTCAAGCATGCGAATGCCGCCGGCACCTCGCTCAACGGCGGCGTGCTCGCGCTCGCCGGCGACGACCACGGCTGCCAGTCCTCGACACTGGCGCACCAGAGCGAGCAGGTCTTCGCAGCGGCGCTGATCCCTGTGATCAACCCAGCGACACTGCAGGACTATCTTGACCTCGGCCTCTACGGCTTTGCGCTGTCGCGCTTCTCCGGCTGCTGGGTCGGCTTCAAGGCGATCAGCGAGACCGTGGAGAGTTCGGCCTCGATTGACAGCGATCCCGAACGCATCCAGATCAAGCTCCCCAACGATTTCGAGATGCCGCCCGGCGGCCTCAACATCCGCTGGCCCGATCCGCCGCTGGACGCCGAGAGGCGCCTGTTCGGCCCGAAGATGGCGGCGGTGCAGGCCTTTGCGCGTGCCAACCAGCTCGATCGCATCGTGCTCGACTCCAGGCCGGCACGGCTCGGCATCGTCGCGACCGGCAAGGCTTATCTCGATCTGCGGCAGGCGCTGGCCGATCTGGGCATCACCGACAAGGATGCGCAGGATTTGGGCCTGCGCATCTACAAGGTCGCACTGACCTGGCCGCTCGAGGAAACCGGCGCCAAGCGCTTCGCCGAAGGGCTTCAGGACGTGCTGGTCGTCGAGGAGAAGCGCGGTTTCATCGAAGACCAGCTGATGCGCATCCTCTACAACATCGATGCGTCCCGGCGCCCGACCGTGACGGGAAAACGCGACGAGCGAGGCGCGCCGCTATTGCCGAGCGAGGGCGAACTGACGCCGACCGTCGTTGCAGCCGCACTGGTGGCGCGGCTGCGCAAGCTCGGCCACCACAGCCCGGTGCTTGAGCAGCGCCTCGCCCGGCTCGAGGCCTTCGACACTCCTGTTCCGGCCTCCCAGCAAATCAAACTGGCGCGCACGCCATTCTTCTGCTCGGGCTGCCCGCACAACACCTCGACGCGCGTGCCCGAGGGAAGCCGCGCCATGGCCGGCATCGGCTGCCACGGCATGGCCCTGAGCATGCCGACCCGCCGCACCGATCTGATCTCGCATATGGGCGCCGAGGGCGTGAACTGGATCGGACAAGCGCCCTTCACCACCGAGCAGCACATCTTCCAGAACCTCGGCGACGGCACCTACACCCATTCCGGACTGCTTGCCCTTCGCGCGGCATCGGCCGCCGGCATCAGCATCACCTACAAGATCCTCTACAACGACGCCGTCGCGATGACCGGCGGCCAGCCGGCCGAGGGCGGCTTCAACGTTGCCCAGATCGCTCAACAGGTCTGGGCCGAGGGCGTCAAGCGCCTCGCGATCGTCTCCGACGATCCCACCAAGTACCCTGACGGCAATTACTTCCCGCAAGGCGCGACCATCCATCATCGCCGCGAGCTTGACGCCGTTCAGCGCGAGCTGCGCGACATCAAGGGCCTTACGGTCATC
This sequence comes from Bradyrhizobium sp. MI1.11, assembly GCF_055811255.1. Taxonomy (NCBI): domain Bacteria; kingdom Pseudomonadati; phylum Pseudomonadota; class Alphaproteobacteria; order Hyphomicrobiales; family Nitrobacteraceae; genus Bradyrhizobium; species Bradyrhizobium sp. MI1.11. The sequence goes on along the minus strand of NZ_JBVVPM010000001.1, from coordinate 49,940 downwards.
GTCTACGACCAGACCTGCGCCGCGGAAAAGCGCCGCCGCCGCAAGCGCGGGCTGTATCCGGATCCCGCCAAGCGCGCCTTCATCAACGAGCTGGTCTGCGAAGGCTGCGGCGACTGCTCGCAAGCCTCGAACTGTGTCTCGGTGCAGCCGCTGGAGACCGAGTTCGGCCGCAAGCGCCAGATCGACCAGTCGAACTGCAACAAGGACTTTTCCTGCGTCGAGGGCTTTTGTCCGAGTTTTGTCACCGTGCATGGCGGCACGCTCAAGCGGATCAAGACATCGACAGTCGACTCAGGCCAGCTGTTTGTCGACCTGCCGCTGCCACCCGCGCGTGAGCTGGACGCCCCCTACAACATCCTTGTCACCGGCATCGGCGGCACCGGTGTCATCACCATCGGCGCGCTGCTCGGCATGGCCGCCCATGTTGACGGCCGCGGCTGCTCGGCGCTGGATTTCACCGGTCTGTCGCAGAAGAACGGCGCGGTGATGAGCCATGTGCGCATCGCCGCGAAGCCGGAAGACATCTCCGCGGTCCGGATCACCACCGGCGGCGCGGACGTCATCCTCGGCTGCGACATGATCGTCTCGGCAGGTCCCTCGGCGCTCAGCCGCGCCGAACGCGGAACCACGAAAGCGTATATCAATGCCGATCTCCAGCCGACCGCGAGCTTCGTGCAAAACCCCGATCTCGATTTCGAGATGGGCACGATGCAGACCGTGCTGCGCGACGCCGTCGGCGACAACAACCTCGACATCATCGACGCCACAGGTATTGCCTCCGCGCTGATGGGCGATTCGATCGCGACAAATCCCTTCATGCTCGGCTTCGCCTTCCAGAAGGGCGCGATCCCGCTGTCGCTGGAAGCGCTGCTCCGCGCCATCGAGATCAACGGCGCCGCGATCGAGATGAACAAGCTCGCCTTCACCTGGGGACGTCTCGCCGCCCACGACATGTCGCGGGTGCGCAGCGTTCTGCAGTTCAGGAGCCGGGCCTCCACGCCGGCGAAGTCGCTCGACGACATCATCGCGACGCGCGCCGAGTTTTTGACCGGCTATCAGGACAAGGCCTACGCGGACCGCTACCTCGCGGCCGTTGCCAAGGTGCGGAAGGCGGAGAAGGCGGTCTCGCCGTCATCCACGGAGTTGACCGAAGCTGTCGCGAAAAACCTGTTCAAGCTGATGTCCTACAAGGACGAGTACGAGGTCGCGCGGCTCTACACCGACGGCAGCTTCTCCAAGAAGGTCTCGGAGAAATTCGACGGCGACTTCAAGCTGAAGTTCTATCTGGCCCCGCCGATCTTCGCACAGCGCGACAAGACCACCGGACATCTCCAGAAGAAGGAATTCGGCGGCTGGATGATCCACGCCTTCCGCGTGCTGGCCAAACTGAAATTCCTCCGCGGCGGCGCGTTCGATCCGTTCGGCCGCACCGAGGAGCGCCGGACCGAGCGGAAGCTGGTCGCGGATTATCTCGACATGATCGATCAGCGGATCGCCGGGCTGAAAGCGGAGCAGATCCCGCTATTGGCGAGGCTCGCGCGGCTGCCGGAGACGATCCGCGGCTTCGGGCATATCAAAGAAGCCAACATCAAGGTGGCGGCGGCGGAGAAGGCGCGGCTGGAAGCGGAACTGGAGAACAGCCGCTTTGCGGTGGCGGCGGAGTAGCGGAAGACTGGTGCTACATTCTCGGTGTCATCGCCCGCGAAGGCGGGCGATCCAGTACTCCGAGCCGGTTGTGATTAGTCGATGGGCTGCGGCGTACTGGATGCCCCGCCTTCGCGGGGCATGACAGCGGTGGTAAAGGCTAGACCAACGCTGTGGCCGCACTCGCCCCGGCCACACTCCCCTCCGCCAGATGCCTTCCCGCGATGTAGCCGAATGTCAGCGCCGGCCCGAGCGTGATGCCCGGCCCGGGGCAATTGCCGTTCATGATCGAGCCCATGTCGTTGCCGCAGGCGTAGAGGCCCGTAACCGGCGTGCCATCCTCGCGCAACACGCGGGCCTGGGCATCGACCTTCATGCCGATCGCCGTGCCGAGATCGGCTGGATAGATGCGCATCGCAAAGAACGGCGCGCAGAGGATGGGCGCGACGCAGGGGTTCGGCTTATGGCTGATATCGCCGAGGTATCGCTGATAGATGGTGCTGCCGCGACCGAATTCCGGATCTCGGCCGTCCTTCGCATCGGAATTGTAGTTTGCGATCGTCGCCGCGAGTGTCGACGGCTTGATGCCGATCCTCGCTGCGAGCTGCGCGATATCAGCGGCCTCGATTAACTCGCCGCCCGCCGCATAGCGCCTGATATTGCGCGTGAACGGCCTGATACGGCCTAGGCCGTAGCTCCACAGGAACGGACGGTCGCAGATCAGATAGAACGGCCGGTCCGGGTCGCCATTGCCATCGCGCAGCATGGCGAGCACGAACTCGTGGTACGACAGCGCCTCGTTGACGAAGCGCCGGCCGGCTGCATTGACCGCGATCACGCCGGGCTTGGCGCGGTCGGTCACAATGTGCGGGAAAACGCCTCGGCTCCCATCGGCGCGCCGGAACAGCGAGGCCGGCACCCAATAGGCCGGGCTCGTCGCATCCGTATTGAGCGCGGCGCCGGTTGCAGTCGCAAGGCGGAGCCCGTCGCCAGTAGCGGACGTGTGGGTCGCCGAGATGAATCCGGCCGCGGGTGGGAAGAAGTGTTTTCGCAAGGTCGCGTCGTGCGAAAAGCCGCCGGTCGCGAGCACCACACCGCGCCGCGCGGCGATCAGGCGATCGCGCGCGCCATGACGGATAATTACACCGCCGACGCGCTCGCCCTGCATCGACAAATCCTCGACGTCCGCACTGAAGAGAATCTCGACCTGCCGCGCCAGCAGCGAGGCATACAGTCGTGCGGCGAGCGCATTGCCGAGATGCAGCGTCGTGCCGCGCGAGCTCCGCAGCCGCTGCCACGCATACTCCGAAACCAGCCGCATCGCGCGAACAGTCGAGCGCAGCGATCTTCCGGCCCGGCGCAGATGCGGGATGTCGAGGCGGTTGACCATCATCCCGCCGAATCGCGTGAACTCCGGCAGCGGTGCGCGCAGCCGCGCGAAATGCGCGCCCAGCCGCGTGCCGTCGAAGACGACCGGCTCGAGCACGCGCCCGCCCGCGGTCGCGCCCAGCCGCTCCAGATAATAGTCCGGACAGGCTTTCACCGGCTGGAGCCGCACTTGCGTGTTGGCTTCGAGATAGGCGACCGCCTCCGGTCCGCGCGCGAGGAAAGCGGCGCGGAGACCCGCATTGGCGGGCTCGGGCACCGTGTTCGACAAATATTGCACGGCGTCTGTGACGCTATCGGAGAGCCCCGCCTCTTTCATTTTGGCATTGGCGGGAATCCAGATCATGCCGTCGGACCAAGCGGTGGTGCCGCCGGCGAAAGCGGTCTTCTCGATCACTAGCACGCGCAGGCCCTCAGCGGCGGCGACGGCCGCGGCCGTTATGCCACCGGCGCCGGCGCCGACGACAATGACATCGTAGGTCTCATGCGCCGGCATCATGCGGCGGGGTTCCCGAAGCGAGCCATGACACCGTCATACCCCGCTTGGGCGCCCGCACGCTAGCGCGCCGGCTTGCGCTCGACCGGGTCGATCTCGATCGCCCGCAGGCGGCCGAGCCGCAGCACGTCCATAGCCAGCCGCCGGCCGATCCGGTCGCGGTCGAGCACACGGATCAGATCGTCCACGCCGTTGATCTCGACGCCGTCGAGGCCGATCACGACATCGCCGGACAACAGGCCCGCCTTCGCCGCCGGCCCGTCCGGCTCGATCTGCGCCAGCAGCGCGCCCATTTTGTTCTCGACGCGGGCCAGCACCGCGTGCCGCCGCGGGATCGGCGCGGTCTGGCCGGCCACGCCGATATAGGCGCGACGGACATAGCCGTGGCGGATGATCTCCGACAGCACGAACTGCGCGGTGTTGCTGGCGACCGCAAAGCAGATCCCTTGCGCGCCATTGATGATCGCGGTGTTGATGCCGATCACCTCGGCATTCGACGACACCAGCGGCCCGCCCGAATTTCCGGGATTGAGCGCAGCATCGGTCTGGATCACGTCCTCGATGGTGCGGCCACTGACCGAGCGGATCGAGCGCCCGAGCGCCGAGACCACGCCGGCAGTGACGGTCGATTCAAAGCCGAGCGGATTGCCGATCGCGATCACGAGCTGGCCGCGCCGCAAGGTCTTGGAGTTGCCGAGCGCCGCATAGGGCAAGTCCCGCACACCGTTGGCGCGAAGCAACGCAAGATCAGTGTCGGGATCGACGCCGAGCACCCGGGCGTCGCCGACATGGCCCTCGACGTCGCGCAGCCGGATCTCCTTCGAGGAGCCGACCACGTGGCTATTGGTGAGAACGAGCCCGTCCGGCGAGATCACGATGCCCGAGCCGAGCCCGCCGCGCTCGCGGCCGTTCGGCACCTTCGGTCCGGTCTCGACGCGCACGACGGCCGGACCGACGCGGTCGGTCACGTCGATCACGGCATTGGAGTAGGCGTCCAGCAGGGCCCGGTCATCGACCGGAGCGGCCGTTTCCGTTCGCGATGACGCGGCGTCATCGACGGTATCTGAGGTGAAATCCAGCATGATAGGAGTCCTTGAGGCTCACACAGATGGTGGCCTGCTCCGTCAGGCGCAAGGGACCCGTCCGGGGCGCAAGTCTGGACTGCCCAGATGGCTAGGGCACTCGCCGCAGCGTGCCTGCCTTGGCCTTGACCGGATCCAGCAGCGACCAGTCGCCATCAGGGAGCACATAGCCCTTCGGAAACGGCGCGCGCAGTTCGAGGCCGAGCGAGCGCAGCACCCGATCGTCGCGGTAATAGCATTGCAGCACCACGCGGACGAGCGTGGCCGCAGCCGCCCCGCCGGAACTGCGAAACTCCTGCGCCACCGCATCGCTCCTGGCAGCATCGAGCTCGGCGAACGGCTGCCCCGCGAGCCGCGCCAGATGGTCGAGTGCCGCCGCCACCAATTTTGCGTCACGCCCCAGCGTCGCCAGCATGTCGGCCTGGATCGCGGGGTCGTCGGCGCCGGGCACCTTGTACTCGTCGCTCGCGGGAACGATCATCGCGGCGATGGTGCGAAGGTCGTCGCGCTGGGCGCGCGTCAGTTGATTGTCTGCGGACATGACGGCCTCAATCGAACAGATTGGCGAGGCGCTGCTTCATCTGGTCGGCGATGTAGAGCGCGAGGGCCTGGATGGTGGACGTCGGGTTAACCCCGCCCGAGGTGACGAAGATGCTGCCGTCGACGATGAAAAGGTTTTTGACATCGTGCGAGCGGCCCCATTCGTTGACGACGGAGCGTTCGGGATCGGTGCCCATGCGTGCCGTGCCGAGCAGGTGCCAGCCGCCCCACGGGATCGGCGAGTTGACGCAGATGTCGCTCGCCCCCGCCGTTTCGAGAATCTCCCGGCCCCTCGCCAGCGCATGCTCCATCATCTTCCGGCTGTTCTCGCTGATCGTGTAATTGATCTTCGGCGCGGGAATGCCGTGGCCATCCTTCAAGACCGGATCGAGCGTGACTTGGTTGTGCTCCTCCGGCAGGTCCTCGCAAATCGCGGAAAAGCCGAGCCGGTGGCCGTTGAGCTTGCGGAAGATGCGGTGATGATCGGCGCCCCACGGCAAAATGCCCTTCTGCTCGCTGACGACAGCCTCGAACACCGGCCCGGCGCCGCGCACGAACTGGACGCCGTAGCCGCGCACGAAGCCGCGCGAGAGGTCCGTGTCATACCATTCCTTGCTCCACAGGCAGGTCGGCGGCGCGCGGTTGCTATCGGTCGGCTCCTTCACATAGCCGTAGATCTGCGCATAGGGATGGAACATCAGGTTCTTGCCGACGAGGCCCGACGAATTGGCAAGCCCGTTCGGAAAGCGGTTCGACGCCGAGTTCAGCAGCAGTCGCGGCGTGCCGACGCCGTTGCAGGCGATGATGACGACATGCGCCGGCTGGAACTGCTCGACGCCGTCCTTGTCGTAGTAGACCACGCCGGTGGCCATGCCGTTCTCGTCCGTGGTGATCTCGCGCACCCGGCAGTGCGTACGCAGCTCGACGCCAGCGCGGACCGCGTGCGGCCAATAGGTGATGTCCGTCGAGGATTTAGCGCCTTGCGCGCAGGCCGGCGTGCAATGGCCGAGATTGATGCAGCGCGCGCGGCCCTCGTAGTCCATGGTCGCGACCGTCGTGTCCGAGGGCCACCAGTGCCAGCCGAGCTTGTTCATGGCCTTGCCGATGATCGCACCGGACAATCCGAGCGGCTGTTGCGGCATCGGCGGATGCGTCAGCGGTGACAGCGGGTCACCCGACAGGCCGGACGTGCCCATCATCCGGTCGTTCTCTTCGAAGAACGGGGTCAGTGCGTCGTAGTCGATCGGCCAGTCGTCGGCGACGCCGTCGAGCGTCCTCACCTTGAAATCGGAAGGATGCAACCGCGGCCAGTGCGCGGTGTACATCACCGTCGAGCCGCCGACCGCATTGTAGTTGACGACCTTGATCGGCGAATTGTCGTCGTTGATCGGATAGTCCTCGGGCCGGCCGCGGACGTTGGGGCTGGACGACCACTCGCCGTAGAACTTGGCCTCCCAGTCCCGGCCCGTGCTGGGATATTCCGCCGGGTTCATCCAGCCGCCCTGCTCCAGGCAGAGAATGTGCATCTTGGTCTCGGCCAGTGACCACGCCACCGCCGCGCCTGAAGCGCCGGCGCCGATGATCAGGACGTCCACGGGGTCTTTCATCGCGAAATTTTCCTCCCTTCGCCGCTTCCCGGGCGATTCGGCCTCCGCTCTGCAAGGCCGGCGAACGATAGGATCAGAGCTACGGCCGAGTAAAGCCACGAGGCCGGAATGTCGCACTTCGCGGGGCGCAGACCATTGGTATCGCCACATCCGGATGCTAGGAACAAGGCGCACGAGCCATCGATAGCGAGACCTTATGTCCTTCCGAAACTCCTTTGCCAGCGCCCGCGCTTTTGCGTTCGTTTCCTTTCTCGCCCTGTCCGGATTTCTGGGCACCACCGGCCCCGCCTCCGCGCTGACCGCCGCAGCGACGGTCCGCGACGGCAACGCCATCCAGCTCGGCGACGTCACCTATCGTCTCGACGGCGTCGACGCGCCCGAGCTGGACCAGGTCTGCATCGACGATCACGCCGATCCCTGGACCTGCGGCATCGAGGCCCGAGATCAGCTCGCCAAGCTGATTGGCAAGCGATCGGTGCGTTGCGACGATGTCGGACCGGAAAAGAGTTTCGGCAAGCGGCACCGCGCGATCTGCACGGCCGAAGGCGACAAGACCAGCTTGAACGAGCAGCTGGTCAAGCTCGGCTATGCCATTGCCCGCGAGCCGGTCAAGGCGAACGTCAAGTCGGCCGCGGCCGACGCAAAATCGACCTCGGCCGGAATTTGGAAGGGCTGTTTTGTCGCACCGCAAGAATTCCGCACCGGCAAGAAGGATGGCGCGCTGCTGGGCGCCGCCTGCCGCGCCGACCGCGACAAGGAGATTCGCGCGGCGTTATTTCCCGAGGATCTGACGATGCCGCCGAGCTGTGGCATCAAGGGCAAGCTTGCGGTGCGCGCGCGCGTGACCGGCAATATCGGCATCTACCATTTACGGGGCTGCCCGAGCTACCCCGCGACCACCAAGCCGGATCGCTGGTTCTGCTCGGAAGACGACGCCCAGGCTGCGGGCTTCCGCAAGGCCTACAATTGCCGACGGCCGAAATGACGAAGCTCATCACGCAGCCGTGAGCGCAAGCCGGAGACAGTATTCATCCGGAATTGAACTCCATCGAGAGTTTCTGCATTTGTAAGCGTACGCGAGCGCTTTGCGCGAGCGTTTCCTTGGCGGCAATCCGGCTCTGGCCCGATTGCTTTGCTCGGGCGTTTCCTCCCTAGACTTGGGCCGCTTGTCACAACAAGCGGCTCTTCTTTTTTGCATAATGCGCTAGCGGCGCATTGGCATGATCTGATCCATGGCTGGCATGTTCGCATTCAGATGCGCCATGATCCAGACGGTGCCACCGACCACCAGGAACACGACCAGCAGCCCGAAGGCGAGCGCCAGCACGTTGTTGGTGTTATCGGGGCCGGTGGTGATGTGCAGGAAGAACACAAGGTGCACGCCCATTTGCGCGATCGCCAGCACGATCAGCGCGACGGGAATGGAAGGCTGCCAGACCAGATCCGTGCCGGCGATGAAGAACGAGGTCGCCGTCAGCAGCAGCGCAAGCACGAGACCGACCACATAGCCGAGAATCCTGGTGCCGACACTGTGTTGCTCTTCCTCGCCCGGCGCGAGGTCGTGTTCGGTCCGCATATGTGCCTGATCGCTCATACGCCACTCCCAAGCAAATAGACGACGGAGAAGACCCCGACCCAGACAATGTCGAGTGCATGCCAGAACAACGCAAAGCACATCATCCGGCGCAGCACGTCGGCACGAAAACCCTTTGCGAAGACCTGGGCCATCATGGTGAGGAGCCACAATATGCCGGCCGAGACGTGGAGGCCGTGGCAGCCGACCAGGGAGAAAAACGCAGTCAGGAACGCGCTGCGCGATGGGCCATAGCCTCGCGCGACGAGATCGGCGAACTCGCGAAACTCGATGACCAGAAAGATGAGGCCGAGCAAACACGTCACGGCCATCCCGAGATAGAACCAGAGCCGGTTGCGCACATCGGCCGCGATACTCGCCATGCCACAGGTGAAGCTCGACAGCAGCAGGCAGACCGTCTCGATCGCGACGTTTCGCTGCTCGAATATCTCCGAACCCTTCGGGCCGCCGGCGGTCTGGTCGGCCAGCACCGCATAGGCCGCGAAAAAGCAGGAGAACATCACGATGTCGGAGAGCAGGAAGACCCAGAAGCCATAGGCGGTCACGATGCGCTTCGGCGCCGGGCCGGGATGCTCGATGACGAGCCCGATGTGGTGGGGATCGGCGTGCGCACGGCCGGCGGTCGCGGTCATTGACATCAGACTGTCCCCGCCATGCTGACAAGACTGCGCCGCTCCTCGAGATTGACGCGGTCTATCGCTGCGACTTCCTCGGCCGGAATGACGTATTCGTCATGGTCGCGCCAGGCGAACACGACGAAGGTCGCGAACGCTCCGATACCGCCCAAAATCACCATCCACCAGATGTGCCAGATCAGCGCAAAGCCCATGACCGTGGCGAAGAACGCGCAGACGAACCCGGTCGGCGAGTTCCTGGGCATCTCGATGTCATGATACTCGGGCGCATCATGCTGGAGCGATTGCTGCTTGGCATGGGCCTTCAGATCCCAATAGGCATCCTCGCCGCGCACATCGGGATTGAAAGCGAAGTTGAAGACCGGCGGCGGCGAGGACGTCGCCCATTCCAGCGAGCGGCCGTCCCAGGGATCGCCAGTGTGGTCGCGCAGGGCCTCGCGGTTGCGGATGCTGACCACGAGCTGCATGATCTGGCAGATCACGCCGATCGTCAGCACGGCCATGCCAACGGCTGCAACCAGCATCCAGGGCCGCCACGCCGCGACGTCATAGTGCTGCATGCGCCGCGTCATGCCCAGCATGCCGGCGACGTAGAGCGGGATGAAGGTGACATAGAAGCCGAGGAAAGTGAACCAGAACGCGAGCTTGCCCCAGCGGTCGTTGAGGCGAAAGCCGAACGCCTTCGGAAACCAGTATTCGAAGCCGGCGAAAGCGCCGAACAGCACGCCGCCGATGATGACGTTGTGGAAGTGCGCGACCAGGAACATGCTGTTGTGGAGGATGAAATCGGCCGGCGGCACCGCGACCAGCACGCCCGTCAATCCGCCGATAATGAAGGTGACCATGAAGCCTATCGACCACAGCATCGGCGTCTCGAAGCGGATGCGGCCGCCATACATCGTGAACAGCCAGTTGTAGATCTTCACCCCGGTCGGTATCGCGATGATCATGCTGGCGATGCCGAAGATGGCGTTGACGTCGGGGCCCGCGCCCATCGTGAAGAAGTGATGCAGCCAGACCATGAAGGAGATGACGCAGATCGCCATGGTCGCCAGCACCATCGAACGATAGCCGAACAGCGCCTTGCCGGAGAAGGTCGAAACCACCTCGGAGAAGATGCCGAAGGCCGGCAACACCAGGATATAGACCTCGGGATGTCCCCAGGCCCAGATCAGGTTCATGAACATCATGACATTGCCGCCGGCCTCGTTGGTGAAGAAGTGGAAGCCGAGATAGCGGTCGAGCAGCAGCATCGCGAGGGTGGCGGTCAAAATCGGGAAGGCCGCGACGATGAGAAGATTCGAGGCCAACGTGGTCCAGCAAAACATCGGCATGCGCAGATAGTTCATGCCTTTGGTGCGCAGCTTCAGCACCGTCGTCACGAGATTGATACCGGCCACCAGCGTGCCGACGCCGGATATCTGCAGCGACCACGCGTAATAGTCGACACCGACGCCCGGCGAGTAGGACAGTTCCGACAGCGGTGGAAACGCGAGCCAGCCGGTGCGGGCGAACTCGCCAATCACGAGCGAGAGATTGACCAGCAGCGCACCGGTCGCTGTCAGCCAGAAGCCGACCGAATTGAGCGTCGGGAAAGCGACATCCCGCACGCCAAGCTGGAGCGGCACGATGAGATTCATCAGCCCGATGACGAACGGCATCGCCACGAAGAAGATCATGATGGTGCCGTGCGCGGAGAATATCTGGTTGTAGTGCTCCGGCGGCAGATAGCCCTGCGACTGGTATGCGACAGCCTGCTGAATCCGCATCATGATGGCGTCGCTGCCGCCGCGCAGCAGCATCACCGAGGCCAGCAGGATGTACATCACGCCGATTCGCTTGTGATCGACGCTGGTGATCCACTCGTGCCAGAGATAGGGCAGATGCCCCTTCACCACGACCCAGGCCAGCACCGCGAGAATCCCGACCAACACCACCGCGCCAGCGATCAGGGGGATCGGCTGATCGAACGGAATGGCCGACCAATCGAGCTTACCGAGCATCATGGCCTCCACTTTGCGACCGGCCTGCTTCGGATGCGAGCTCTGGGCCCGGCCCCGGCGGAATGTGCTGGGTCGCGATCAGGTCGAACAGCCGGGGATCGTCGAGCCGGTAGGTCGGCCTGCCCTTCTCGACGCCCTGCTGCATCAGCTTCTTGTAGCTGTCCTCATTGAGGACGGCATCGCTTTTCGCCGTGGTCGCCACCCAATCCGGAAAGGCGAGCGGCGAGATCACGTTGACGTCGAACATCATGTCCGGAAACCCGTCGCCGGAGAAATGGGCCGACAGGCCCTGCAGCTTGCCCTCGTTGTCGGCGCGCAGGTTCAGCTTCGTCACCATTCCGTTCATGGTGTAGATCATGCTGCCGAGCTGCGGGATGAAGAACGTGTTCATCACGCTTGACGACGTCAGCTGGAAATTCAGTTCGGCGCCCGCCGGCACCGTCAGGGTGTTGACGGTGGCGATGCGCTGGTCCGGATAGATGAACAACCATTTCCAGTCGAGCGAGACGGCCTGAATGCGGACCGGGCTGCCGGTGCCAGGCACGGGTGCTGCGGGATCGAGCTGATGCGAGCCGATCCAGGCGACGCCGCCGAGCAGGATCACGGTGAGCGCGGGGATCGCCCACACCACCATTTCCACCCGCCCGGAATAGACGAAGTCCGGCTGAAATTTTGCTTTCGGATTCGAGGCGCGAAACCAGAATGCAAAAGCCAGGATCGCGAAAATGGTCGGCACCACGATCGCGAGCATGATGAAGACGGAATCGACCAGGATGGTGCTGTTGGCCGCAGCCACAGGCCCTTGTGGATCGAGCAGATTCATCGGCAAGCCACTGGCGGTTGGGAAGCCCCGGGACAGAGCCTAACGTGGGAACGGCTCCGGCAGCAAACGCGATCGTGTGAGGTCGGTTCCTAACGGGGCAGGTCGATCGTTCGCCCTTCTCGCGCGGCGGCATGCAATTCCATGCGATGTCAATGACATGAAAGCTGGAGCCCGGCCCTTCTCTCCGCTCGGGGCGATTGCTAGAGTGCACGAAAATATTCGGGATGAACGACATGCAGGGGCTCGAGGACGATCCCGGTCTCGCCGGCAAGGTGGCGCTGGTCACCGGCGGCGGCGCTGCGGGCGACGGCATTGGCAACGGCCGCGCGGCCGCAATTCTGCTGGCCCGCGCCGGCGCCAAAGTTCTGGTGGCCGATCGCGAGCTCAAGCTCGCTGAACGAACCGTCGAGACGATCGCAGCCGAAGGCGGCACGGCCGCGGCGCATGGCGGTGACGTCACCAGCGAGAGCGATTGCAGGACGCTGGTCGAAGCCACGCTTGACCATTGGGGCCGGCTCGATTTCCTCGACAACAATGTGGGCATCGGCAGCCGCGGCAGCGTGGTGGACGAAGCGCCCGAGCAGTATCGCCGCGTCATGCAGGTCAATGTCGCGAGCATGTTCCTGCTCTCCAAACACGCTATCCCTGCGATGATCAAGACCGCGCGGGGCGGCGCGATCGTCAACATCTCGTCGATCTCGGCGCTGCGGCCGCGCGGGCTCACGAGCTACACGACATCGAAGGCCGCCATCATCGGTCTCACCCGCGCGATGGCGGTCGATCACGGCCGCGACAGCATCCGCGTCAACTGCATCTGCCCCGGGCCGATGTACACGCCGATGGTCTATGGCCGCGGCATGAGCGAACAGGCGCGCGCTCAGCGGGCCAAGGCGTCTTTGCTGAAAACGGAAGGCACCGGCTGGGACGTCGGCCACGCCGTCAAATTCCTGCTCAGCAATTTTGCGCGCTATATCACCGGACAGGTGCTGGTGGTGGACGGCGGGGTGACGCTGCAAGCGCCCGAACGCGAGTCACAAGAACACTAGCAAGGAAGGAAACACAGGGATGGCCCGCCTGCCCTATCTCGAGGCCGACCAGGTCGCGCCCGAATATCGCGACATGCTCAAGCGCAACACCAATTTGCACAAGCTGTTGGTCAACTCGCCGGAGATGGCGCGCGCCTTCAACGGCATCGGCGGATACATTCGCTTCAAGAGCAAGCTCGACCCGCGCCTGCGGGAGCTTGCGATCCTCCAGGTCGGCTGGATGGAGAAATCGGAATACGAGTTCACTCACCACGTGAAGATCGGCAAGGAGTTCGGCGTCACCGACGATGACATCGCCGGCCTGATGGCTGAGACCGACGGCAAACCCTCGACGCTCGAGCCACAGGCGAAGGCGATCCTGAAAGGTGCCCGCGAGATGGTACGCGAGCTCGCGATGTCGGACGCAACCTTTACCGAGATCAGGCAGCATCTCTCGGACGAGCACATGGTCGACCTCGTGCTGACCATCGCCTTCTATTGCGGCGTGGTGCGCGTGCTCGCCACCATGAAGATCGACAACGAGCCATATTACAAAGAGGTACTCCAGCAGTACCCGATCCCGGGAGTGAACTGACATGCGCGTGAAGGACAAGGTTGCGATTATCGTCGGCGCCGGCCAGAGCCCCGGCGAAGGCATGGGCAACGGCCGCGCCACCGCACTGACCTTCGCGCGCGAGGGCGCCAAGGTGCTGTGCGTCGATCATCATCTGGAATCGGCACAGGAAACCGCCGCCATGATCGCCGCGAAGCATGGCACCGCCGCGGCGTTCAAGGCCGACGTGACCAAGATCGCCGACATCGAGGCGATGGTCGCGGACGCGCAGGCGCGCTGGGGCCGGATCGACGTGCTGCACAACAACGTCGGCGTCAGCCTGTCCGGCGGCGACGCCGAGTTGCTTCAGATCACCGAGGAAGCCTTCGACCGTATCGTCGCGATCAATCTGAAGAGCTGCATTTGGGCGGCGAAAGAGGTGATCCCGATCATGCGCGCGCAAGGAAGCGGCGCGATTATCAACATCTCCTCGATGGCGGCGATCACCACCTATCCCTATGTCGCCTACAAGGCGACGAAGTCGGCGATGATCGCCTTCACCGAACAGCTCGCCTACCAGAACGCGGAACACGGCATCCGCGCCAACGTCATCCTGCCGGGCCTGATGAACACGCCGATGGCCGTCGACACCCGCGCCCGCGAATGGCACAAGACCCGCGCCGAAGTCGAAGCCGAGCGCGACAGCAAGGTGCCGCTGCGCAGGAAGATGGGCACGGGGTGGGACGTCGCGAATGCCGCGCTGTTCCTGGCGTCGGACGAGGCCAATTTCATCACGGGCGTGACATTGCCGGTGGATGGCGGGGCGAGTGTGAGACGGGGGTAGGCGCCGCAAGCGCAGTGCCTCTTCCTTCTCCCCTTGCGGGAGAAGGTGGCGCGAAGCGCCGGATGAGGGGTTTCTCTCCGCACACGCATATAAGGGAGTTCGCGGATAGAACCCCTCGCCCGTCTCGCCGCTGCGCGGCGAGCCACCCTCTCCCGCAAGGGGCGAGGGTACACCTCCACCGCGGCTCAGCGCACGCTTGTCACCCGCCAGATTGTCCCGTTGCCATCCTCCGACACCAGCAGCGATCCATCCTTCGCCACAGCAACACCGACCGGCCGCCCCCACACCTCGGTGTCGCTCACCACGAATCCCGTGACGAAATCCTCGTACTCGCCGGTCGGCTTGCCGTCCTTCATCCGGATGCGGATCACCTTGTAGCCGGTGCGCTTCGACCGGTTCCAGGAGCCGTGCTCGGCCGCGAAAGCATCGCCCTGGTATTCGGATGGAAACTGCGTGCCCTGATAAAAGGTCATGCCGAGCGAGGCCGAGTGCGGTTGCACCAGCACATCGGGTATCGTCACCTTGTCCTTGAGGTCCGGCCGCGCGCCGGCATGGCGCGGGTCTTCGTTGCCGCCGATATAGAACCACGGCCAGCCGTAGAACGCGCCTTCCTTCACGCTGGTCACATAGTCAGGCACGAGATCGTCGCCGAGCCCGTCGCGTTCGTTGGTCGAGCACCACGGCAGCCCGGTCTGTGGCTGGACCGCGAGTCCGACGCAGTTGCGGATACCAGTGGCGTAGATCTTCCGCTCCTTGCCATCAGGATTGAAGGCCAGCACGGCGGCGCGCTCGGTCTCGCTCGCCCACGCCGCACCAAGCGGATGGGTTTTCGACCACACATCCAATCCGCCCGGCGGCGTACCCATGCCCTCGGCGACGTTGCTGAGCGAGCCGACCGACACCAGCATGCGCTTGTTGTCAGGTGTGAAGACGATGTCGCGGGTGGAATGACCGCCGTCATGCGGCAGGCCCGCCACGATCGTCTCCGCCTTGCCGCGCGCCTTGAGATCGCCGGCCTGGTACGGAAAGCGGACCACGCTGTCGGTGTTGGCGACATAGACCCATTGCGGATTATCGCCGTTCGGAAAGAAGGCGATGCCGAAGGGCTGCCGCAGTCCGGCAGCGAACACCTCATTGGTCGCGGCCTTGCCGTTTTCGCCGGCGCGCATCACGCGGATGTTGCCCGCGCGCGTCTCGGCGACGAAGATATCGCCGTTCGGCGCCACGCGCACGATGCGCGGAGCCCGCAGGCCCTCGGCGAACAGCTCGATCTTGAAGCCGGTTGGCACCTGAAGCGCACCCTCCGGTGGGCGCGGCACCACGCGCGACGACCTCGCAACCGACCGCGTGGCGCCGGGCCTGACCAGATCCTGCGGCCGGATCAATCTGACCGTGCCAGGCTTGTCGGCCTGCCAATCGCCGTAGGCATCCTTGCCCTGCAGCACCGGCTCCGCCTGGGCGCAGCTCGCGACCGCGACCAGCCACCCGGCGGACATCGCTACGAACGAAATCCTGTTCCTCACGTCGTTTCCTCCCGGCCGTCACGTCTGGCGCATCAACGACGCGCAAACGTTCTGCGACAGGACAAATGCCTGCCGAATCCCACGTCAGCTCATGCCCGCACGATGTGCATCAGCCGCAGCCCATCGTACTGGAAAATGCGGCTGATCGGTGCGACACATTGTAAGGGCGGGCCGCCGGTTGCGGTCATCAAGGCTGCGGCATTGGGGTCGCATCTGTTGGGGTGATCATGTGGGGATCCATCATATCGGAATGGGCTAGCCTGCTGCTCCGCTGGCTCCACGTGGTCGCAGCGATCGCCTGGATCGGCAGCTCCTTCTATTTCATCGCCCTCGACCTCAGCCTCAAGCCTGACAGCGATCTGCCGGACGGCGTGCAGGGCGAGGCCTGGCAGGTCCATGGCGGCGGGTTCTATCGGATCATGAAATATCTGGTCGCGCCGGCCCAGATGCCGGACGAGCTGACCTGGTTCAAATGGGAGGCCTACACCACCTGGCTGTCCGGCTTCGCGCTGATGGTTGTGGTGTATTATCTCGAGGCCGATTTGTTCCTGGTCGACAAGTCGATCCTCGACCTCACGCCATTCCAGGCCGGCCTATTCAGCCTCTGCAGCCTCGCGCTGGCATGGCTGCTCTATGAAGGCGCCTGCCGTACCGGGCTCGCGCAGCGCGAGCTCCCCTTCGCCATCGGCGGCTATCTGTTCCTGGTGGCATTGACCTATGCTTTCACCCACGTGCTGAGCGGGCGCGGCGCCTTCAACCAGATCGGGGCGATCATCGGCACCATCATGGTCGCCAACGTCTTCACGCTGATCATCCCGAACCAGAAGAAGATCGTGGCCGCCCTGCTCGCGGGCCAGGCGCCCGATCCAAAGCTCGGCAAGGCCAGCAAGGAACGCTCGGTCCACAACAACTATTTGACGCTGCCTGTCGTCGTGCTGATGATCAGCAACCACTATCCCCTACTCTATGCCACCCGCTACAACTGGATCATCGTCGCCATCATCCTGGCGCTCGGCCCCGTGATCCGGCACTTCTTCAACGAGGGGCATGCCGGGCGCAAATCGCCATGGTGGGTGTGGGGCGTTGCAGCGGCCGGCGTGATCGCAATCCTCTTTCTCTCGGCGGCCGGCCCGCGCGAGGTCAAGACAAGCGCGCTGTCAGCGCAGCCGACCCTCGCCAATGTCGAGGAGATCGTGATGTCCCGCTGCAGCATGTGCCACGCCGCCGAGCCGGTCTGGGCCGGCATCGTCACCGCGCCGAAGGGCATCTTGCTCGACGCGCCCGAGCACATCCATCGCAACATCCGCTTGATCGGCCGCGTCGCCGCCTGGTCCAATGCCATGCCGCCGGGCAACATCACCGAAATGACCAGCGAGGAGCGCGCCATCCTCGCCGCCTATCTCGAGCAGGCTCGCTGACACCATTGCGCGTCGATATCGCCTTTCGCGGAATGAAATTTCCGCATGTCCCGCCGATTTGAAAATGACTTGACCGCCTATCCGGCGTAGACAGGATTTGTGGCCGTCAACGGCGGTCCAGTCAGTTTGCATCCGGGGAAGAACAGTGGCTCTCAAGAACGTCATCGGTATCGACCACGCCGTGGTCATGGTTCAGGACCTCGACAAGGCCGCCGAGAATTACCGGCAGCTCGGCTTCACCATCTCGCCGCGCGGCACTCACAGCGCACATATGGGCACCGGCAACTACACCATCATGTTCGACCCGGATTATATGGAGCTGCTCGGCGTGCTCGCGGCGACCGAGCACAACGCGCCGGCGCGTGCCTTCCTCGACAAGCGCGGCGAAGGCATCGAGCGCATCGCCTTCACCGCGGTCGATTCCACCGCCGGCGCAGAGGAAATCCGCGCACGCGGCCTGGAGCCGATCGGCCCGACCGATTTCGAACGGCCCGTGACGCTGCCTGACGGCACGATCTCGGCAGCGAAATTCCGCACCTTTATGTGGCCGACCGCGGAAGCGCCCGGCGGCGTGCGCATTTTCGCCTGCCAGCACAAGACGCGGGAGACGGTGTGGATTCCCGCGCTGATGAAGCACGCCAATGCGGCCAAGCGGATCAAGCAGACATTGATCGCAGCGCCCGAACCCGCGAAGGAAGCTGCGCATCTGGGGCGGCTGATCGACCGCGAGCCGAAGAGTGAAACCGATGGCGCGGTGACCGTGCCCTCCGGTGGCGATCGGGCCGATTTCGTTTACTTGACGCTGGAGCAGCTCGGCAAACGCTATCCCGGCGTGCCGCTCGCGGGTCTTTCCGAACGCGGAGGCGCTGCCCTGGTGCTCGTGAGCGGCGATCTCGCGGCCACCGAGAAGGCGCTTGGTTCGGCAGCGGTGCGCAGCGGGTCTGCGATCTGCGTGCCGCCGGCCAAGGCGAACGGCACTCTGCTCGCCTTTGTTGCCGGCTGATTTGAACTAATTCTTTAACAAGCGTTTTACCGGGCCGCCCTAGGCTTCTGGGCTACCCGCGCCTTCAGGGGCCAAGCGCATGTTCAAAGAGAAATCGCCGATCGCCTATGACGCGCCGGCCGAACTGAAGAAGTGGCCGTCGCTGAAAGGCGAGAGGCAGAAGGATCGAGGTCCGCCCTATCTCGTCTACGACGGCACGCTCGCCGACTGCGTCCGCGAGCTCATGGGCAAGCCGATCAAAGGCATCTCGCTTTACGACATCATGACGAGGCCGCAAGCAGCGTTCGACCAGACCGTGCTATCGCCCGGCGATGCCGCCGAGATCGCGATGCGCAAGGACTTTCCCAAAGACTAGTTCGAGGCGCGCCTGCCGACGGACTTCCGCCGCTGCTCGGACGAGGAGTCCGTCGGCGCATCCAGGAAGACCACCGGTGTGCCGCGCTTGACGTGCTCGCCCAGCGCGCGCACGTCCCAATTGGTCAGCCTGACGCAGCCATGCGACGCCGACTTGCTGACCCTGTCGGGCTCCGCCGTTCCGTGGATGCCGTAACCCTGCGCGGACAAGCCGATCCAGTATGCTCCTACCGGATTGTTCGGGCCCGGCTGAACATCGAACGGCTTTTTCGATTTGACGCTTCTGAACTTGTAGTCGGGGTTGTAGTGATAGACCGGATTCTCGTGGGCGCTGGTGACCTTGAGCGTACCGCTCGGCGTGGGACGATCCGGACTTCCGATTGACGCAGGATAGAATGCGATGAGGGTGCCGCCCTCGTCGAATGCTTTCAGCGTGCCGTTCTTCTTGTCGATGTCGAGCCGCGCGATGTGCGGCAGCTCTCGCCGCGCCGGAACGTTTGCAACGACGATGGTCACTCCGGCCTTGTCGAAGGCCTTGTCCGGGTTGAGCGCCCTGAGCAGATCTGCGCTCATGTGGAATTTCTCGGCAAGCCCTTCGAGCGGACTGGTGTAGCTCAGCGCCTTCAGCGGCTTCATGTCATCAAGCTTGCCGGGCAGCTCCTTCAGAAACGGCCCCTTCACATCCGCATCCGTGATCTTGTATTCGATCAGGACCGGGCCTTCGCTCGCGGCGTTCAACTTATCCCAAAGCTCCGGTGCGATCGTTTTGTCGGATGCAACGCCGTTCTGCTCGGCGAATGCCTTCAGCGCCTTCTGCGCGTTCTCCCCGAGCTTGCCGTCGATCTCCCCCGGCGAGAACCGCGCACGGTCGAGCAAAATCTCAAGCTTCACGATCGATGCGTTGAGCTTATCGGCAGCAATTTGCTTTGCGGGACGCGCAGCGTCGTTCACCGCTGCTGGATCAAGATTGCCTGCAAGCGCCGCAGAGATCACCGACAGCGAAATCACCGCGCCAAGCATCCATCGCATCATCTTGCTCGTCCCAATTCGCCATGCCCGCAAATTCGCGGAGAAAAGAGTTTCCTGGCGGGAACACCGTAGTAACACCGGCGGAACCGGTGAGACCGCAGCTTTGCCGCAATCGCACGGTTAAGAACTCCTTATCGCCGGCGCACCGCTGGCCGTTCACCCACAGTTCGAGGTTGCTCCAGCAAATGCGATTTGTCGTCGCGGCTTGCGCCGCGTTCATGATTCTGATGTGCGACTTCGATCCGTCGGTGTCCCGCCAAACGTCAGCCTTCGATCACACCGTTCTTCAAAACACTCAGGCCTCGCCACTTGTTCCGGTGGTCGAACTGTTCCTCGCAAGCGTGCAGGCGCTTGAGCTCGCCAATGCGCGTGCGTCCTATGAGGAGACGTCCGAGCCGCCGGATACGGTCGAACCCGTCGCGCAGGCGCCGGTTTCGCCGACGGAGCGCTTCTGCCACGCGCTTCGTGGAGCGGCCGAGGCCAGCGGGATTCCAGTGCCGTTCTTTGCGCGCCTGATCTGGCAGGAGAGCCGCTTCAAGTCGAACGAGGTCAGCCAGGCCGGCGCGCAAGGCGTCGCACAGTTCATGCCGCAAACCGCAGCGGAGGTCGGGCTGGATGATCCGTTCGATGCGATGAAGGCGCTGCCGGCGTCGGCCAAATTCCTGCGCAAGCTACGCGACGATTTCGGCAATCTCGGACTTGCCGCAGCCGCCTACAACGCAGGCCCCGGCCGGATCCAGAAATGGCTTGCCAAAGAGAGCGAGCTGCCGCGTGAGACACGCGACTATGTCCGCATCATCACCGGCACCAGGGCCGAGGACTGGACCGAGCGCGCGGAAGCCCTCGCGATCCGGATCGACCTGCCGCGCGAAGCTCCCTGCGAGGGCATCGGCAGCCTGTCCAAGACGAAAGACGTCGCCTGG
Source organism: Bradyrhizobium sp. MI1.11 (assembly GCF_055811255.1). Taxonomy (NCBI): domain Bacteria; kingdom Pseudomonadati; phylum Pseudomonadota; class Alphaproteobacteria; order Hyphomicrobiales; family Nitrobacteraceae; genus Bradyrhizobium; species Bradyrhizobium sp. MI1.11. The sequence goes on along the minus strand of NZ_JBVVPM010000001.1, from coordinate 29,458 downwards.
GTTCCGGTGAACCTGACGCCCTCGGTCACGACCATCATTCGCAAGGCGGAGCAGCTGGCGGCGCGATTGACGGCCAGCCGCGCACGCAAGCGGCTCGCGTCCCTGATCCGGAAGAGCACCCACGGTAAGGCACGCAACATGATCGCCGCGCGCGCGGCGGGAAAGAGCGCGAAGGCCCGCGCCATCCGTTTTGCAGCGCGCGAACGATCTTCGGGCTGATGCGAAATCCGGAAGCCGCTCGATGGAGCGGCTTCCGGTGGTCCGCGAACTAGTCGATCTCCTCGATGATGCGGCGTTCGCTGGGCTCGACGACATAGGTCCGTGTATCGCGGTGAATGTAGCGGTATTCGCGCAGGTCGGGGGCGTCCCGGTAGACGCTGCTCGGGAATTCCTCGACCTCGACACTCTCGGGAACGCGGTCACCAACATGAATTTCGGACCGCGCAGTGCTGCCGGTGGTCTGTCGTTCGCTCCGTCCCTCGGTGCGGGTCTTCGCATGCTTGCGGATCACTTCGCGATCGCGATCCGAAAACTTGCTGGCGCTGCGCTCGCGCGTGGTCGTCGTTGTCGCGGTGGATTGTCCCGAGTAAGGCAGCACCGTCACGATCTTGTATGTCGCCGGATCGACCACCACGATCTCATCCTTCACCAGCGCAAAGCTGTAGCCGCGATATTGCGGCACGATCTCGACCACGTCGGGCGGCAGCGTCGACAGCTGGACATCGCGCGGCACCACCGTGCCGACGTTGAGCGAGAAATTGACGCTGGTCAGCGGCCGCACGTTGAGATGGGAGATGGACGCGCTGATCTTGGTCTCCTGCTGCTTGTCGAGGTTGACGTTAGTGCGGGCGGCGGTCTGTGAATTGGCGCCGGTCCGCTCGCCCTGCGCCTGATTGCTGCTCGGCGCGTTTGGCGATTGCTGGGCCTGGTTGGTTCCAGATGCACCGGGCGCCTGCTGTGCCTGATTGGTATTGTTCGACGGAGGATTGGAGCGATCCTGCGTCTGGTTCGCGTTCGCCGCCGGCGGATTGGCGCTCTGCTGCGAGGCGGGCTGGTTGCCGGCCGCGTTCGAGTTTGCCGTACCGCTGGATGGCCGGGACGACGTGTCCGCGCTGTTGGTGGCATTGGTCCCGGAGCCGGAATTGGCAGACCCGGAAGACGGTGTGGTCGCCTGGGTATTCTGCGTCGACGCTGCCGGCGTTGATGATTGCTGCGGCTGCGACGTGGTCTGTTGCGTTTGTGCCGCGCCAGAGGGCGACGTGTTGGACGGAGCTGCGGAATTCGACTGGGATTGCGGCGTCTGCTCGGATTTGGTGTTCGTGCTTGGCGATTGCGCAAAGGCGGCGTTCGCCAGCACCAGCCCTAAGGCTGTCGTTGCCAACAGGCGGATCATGGTTCACTCCCTTGTTCGGTCAAAGCGTTGGCTATTAACCTGCGCTAAAACCGTCTGTTCCACTTTTTCCCGGGCGAATGCGCCGCCTGCAGGGAACCTGCGATGCCATCGAAAAGCGCCGGGATCATTGCCTATCGGAAGCGCCGGGGAATTGAGGTTCTCCTCGTTCATCCCGGAGGACCGTTCTGGCGCAACAAGGACCTCGGTGCCTGGTCGATCCCGAAGGGCGAGTATGCGGACGAAGAAGACGCAGACATCGCGGCGCGACGGGAGTTTGCCGAGGAGCTTGGACTTGAGCTGTCCGTGCCGCTGACTTCGCTTGGTCAGGTCAAGCAGCGCGGCGGCAAGATCGTCACCGCGTTCGCGGCTGAGTTGGACCTCGACGTGCGCAGCATTCGCAGCAACAGTTTCGAGATGGAATGGCCGCCGCGCAGCGGCAAACGTCAGACCTTTCCGGAGGTCGATCGTGCCGAATGGTTCACGCTCGCAGAAGCGCACGGGAAGATCAACACAGGACAGCGCCCGCTGCTCGAGCGGCTGGCTGAGGTGGTCGGCATCACGCCAAGCAGACGCCCTACTCCGCCTTGATGTTTGCCGCCGCCACGACTTCGGCAAGCTCCTTGGTCTCCTTCGCGATCTTGGCGGTGTACTCGGCCGGACTGAGCACGCTGACGACGCCCTGCGTCTCCAGCCGCTCACGTAACACGGGATCGTTGGCGGCGGCGACGATCTCCCGGTGCAGCATCTCGAGCGTCGGTGCGGGCGTTGCCTTCGGCATGAAGAAGCCGACCCAGAACGAGATGTCGAAACCGGGATAGCCGGCTTCCGCGACGGTCGGCACATCCGGCAGCGCCGGCAGCCGCTCGGCTGAGGACACCGCGAGCGCGCGCAGCTTGCCGGCCTTCACCAGCGGCACGGCGGACAAGGGATCGAACACCGCCAGGACCTCCTGCGCGAGGATGCCGACCTCGGACGCCGCACCACCGCGATAAGGCACGTGGATCATCCTGACGCCGGCTTTCTGGCTGAGCAGCTCCATGGCGAGATGGGCGAGGTTGCCGTTGCCGCCCGAGCCGTAGGCAAGCGCGCCGGGCGCAGCCTTTGCCGCGGCGACGAGATCAGCGACGGTGTTGATGTTGGCCGTCTTGGGATTCTCCGGGTTGACCACGAGCACGAGCGGCGCCGACACGACGGTGGTGAGCGGCGAAAAGTCCTTTTCCGGGTCGTAGCGGATATCCCTGAACAGCGTCTTGTTGAGCGTGATCGTGGATGAGTTGCAGGCCAGCATCGTGTAGCCGTCGCCTTCTGCACGGGCGACGCCTTCGGCTGCGATCATGCCGTTGGCGCCGGCGCGGTTCTCGACCACGAAGGCTTGTCCGAGCTTGTTACTCAGCCGATCGGCGACGATGCGCGCGACGACGTCGACCGGGCCGCCCGCGCTGAAGCCGACCATGATCTTGACCGGCCGCACCGGATATTTTTGCGCGAGGGCCTCCGTCGTCGCGCACAATCCGGCGACGATCGCCAGCAGGCGAAGCGTTCGTTGCATTCGTTCTCTCCCCAGACGAATCGCGCCGCTTTGCATGACGCGGCGGATTCGCGGATCATGATGAGCGGCCGTGCCGGATTTCGCAATCGCGTTTGCAGGCCGGCATTCCGTCGCGCGGCAGGTCGGAGCAGCTTCAAAACAAAAAACGCGAAAACAACCCCATGCACAGTAGCCGGCACCTGCAAGAACAAGGACTTCCACGGACCAGAATTTGCACGAACGAGGATTGCGCGCTTCGCAATCTTCGTTTGACTCGTCGGGCAAAACACCGGCAGAATGCCATCATCGCAACATTCGCCTGCGTCCACGCCGCCCGACTACGGGGCGCCTCGCGGCAATTGTGCGTAAGCCCTTCATCAACATCCCGAAAATCCCACAGGCGCGCAGCGAGCGATCGATGCCGCGCGCAATGAGCCCGCTCGGGCAAAGGACACAGCACATGACGACATCTGCGAAACGCCACAGCACGCTGCCGGTTGCGGCAAACGATCGCAGCGGCCCCGCCGCGAGCCCGCGGATCAAGCTCTACAAGCGGGGGATTGCGATCCTTCATGCCGACCCGCAAGCCGGCGAACGGCTGCTGGCCGAGGCGCTCGGCGCCGCCGACCGCGACGCGCTGCATGGTCTGCTCAGCCAATTGGTGAAGGCCAGCGTGATCGGGCGCAAGCCCGATGAAGCCAACCTCGCCTTCCTGATCTCGCTGGTGAAGAATATCGCGCCGAAGGACTCGATCGAGGCCATGCTCGCAGTGCAGATGGCGTCCGTTCACGCCGCAGCGATGCGCTCCGCCTGCCGCCTCGCCCTCACCGATGACATCCCGCAGCAGGAGAGCCTCACACGCGCGCTGACCCGGCTGGCCCGCACCTTCGCAAGCCAGATCGAGGCACTGAGCCGCCACCGCAACAACGGCGAGCGCGCGATCACGGTCCGGAATTTGTCGGTGCAGGACGGCGGCAGGGCGATCGTAGGCAACGTCACGCAACACGCCAGCATGATCGTCGCGGAGCCGAACGTTGACGTAGAGGACGGCGCCATCGCATGAGCAGCGATCACGTTCGCAACACCAGCCCGATGCAAGCGAGCCGCCGCTGCGGCGCAAGGGCTCGTAGTGGTACCCCCTGTTGCGCGCCGGCGGTGCGCGGCAAGAGTCGATGTCGCATGCATGGCGGCGCCGCAAGGACAGGCGCGCCGCCCGGCAACCGCAATGCGCGGAAGCATGGGATGTTCACGGGGGAAGCGGTAGCGGAGCGGAACAACGTTCGGACGCTGCTGGATCAGGCAGGCGAACTGCTTCGCGAACTAAGCCGCGCCAGTCCGTCGGCGGAATGACAGCGAACGGCTGTTGCGCGTAGCGTCGATTGCGACCGTGGATATCCGGAGGTCACGGCGACCATCGATCGTGCTCCTCGCGGTAGGCATGCTCGTTGAGACGGTCGGCGATCTCCTCCGCCACCGGCTCGCTTTCGGCGTCCGCAAGCGGTTCACACTTGTTGGTCTTGACGGTCGTCTTGCTGGTCTCAACCGGGAAGTCATCTGGATGGATCGCGGGCTTTTTCATGGCTCGTCCTTCGGTGGCGGTTCGTCAACCAATTCAAACATCGGCTCGAGATCGTCTCTCGCCTGCCTCAAGACGCTGGCCGCGCGCTGCACATCGGCGCCGCCGCTGTCGACGAGATTCGCGTGCCAAGTCCTTCCCACGCCGGTGATCTCAACCGGCGTGATCGCGATCTCCTTCACGAGCTCGCAGTCTGGATGCGCATGGACAATGGCAAGCACCCCGGCCGTGAGGTCTCGAACGGTGATCGCGGTTCTGGACATCGACGTATTTGCTCTCCGGTCAATCGCTGCGGCAAGCCTGGCTCTCGGCAGGATCCGCCCGGCTCAATCCGACGCCGTCCTTGCCGAATCCGCGCGACTGGTACGGGTTCCTTCGCCGGTATCCAGACGATAAAGCGCAGCAGCACCGCCAGCGAGGATGAGCACGATGATCAGGATCGCAATTGCGTTCGTTCGCCTCAAGGCTGCCTCCTTCAATCGTGGTGCTGCTCCTCAATCGAGCACGCTGGCGCCGGGTTCCGTGAAGTTTCCATGACTTGCGGCGCCCCTGATCGCCAGCCGCTTTGAAATGCTCGCAGCATCGGAACTTCCCGCGGGTGCGCCACTTTGAATGGGCAACGGAAAGATCCAGCCATGAATGCAGAAACGGAACTGAAATTCCGGATTTCACCGCACAAACTGTCGTCGATTTTGCGGAGCGGCGCTGCGGGCCAGCGCCGCGACAAATCCGAGCAGACGCTGGTATCGACCTACTACGATACGAACAGGCACAAGCTGAGGCGCCACGGCCTAACGCTACGCGTTCGCAAGATCGAGGACCGCTACGTGCAAACCGTCAAAGCAGGCAGCGCGGGCGGCGTAAGGCGCGGAGAATGGGAGCACGAGGTCTCCGGCGCAAATCCCGATCTTGCCAAGACCAGCCATACACCGCTCCGGCGCCTTGCTACGGGGAAACTTCCCCGCAAGCTGAAGCCGGTATTCCAGACCGACATCCGTCGGATGGCGCAGGCCCGCCGCGTACGAAAGAGCCAGATCGAACTCGCCGTCGACCGGGGCCGCATCAGCGCCGGGCGGCGGTCACGGCCCGTTGCCGAACTGGAGCTGGAACTCAAATCCGGACATGTCGCGGACCTGTTCCGCCTCGCGCGCCATCTCGAACGCCGAACGGGGGCCGAGCTTGATCTGCGCTCCAAGGCCGAGCGCGGTTACCAGCTCGTCGCGAACAGCGGCGGCGGCGCGCAACATGCCGAGGCGATCGAGCTCATTCCCGAGCAATCGCCGCACGAGGCATTCCGCGTGATCGCGCATTCGACGCTGCGTCACATCACGGCGAACGCCGATCCTGTGCGTGACCTCGATGCCGAGGGCGTTCATCAGATGCGCGTCGGGCTGCGGCGCCTGCGCGCGGCGATTTCGCTGTTCGGCGACATCCTGCCGCGAGCAAGCACGGCGCGGATCAAGGCCGAGCTGAAATGGCTCACCGACGAACTGGCGCCTGCGCGTGAAATCGACGTGTTTCTGAAGGAGAGCATACAGCCGATCACCAGGCACGGCGTCCCGGCACGCGGCGCACGGGCGATCCGCGAGAGGTTCTCAAGGCAAAGGATGGCGGCTTTCAAGCGCGCCCGCGACGCGGTCGCGGCGGCGCGTTACCGCCGCCTGCTGATCGATACGATCGAGTGGATCGAAGCCGGACGGCCTCGCGTCGATGACGACCGCTCGATCGCCGCCTACGCCGCGGAGGTGCTGGATCGGCGCATCAGGAAGGCGCGAAAGCAAGGCAAGCGACTGAATAATCTCGATCCGGTGCAACGCCACAAGCTGCGGATCAAGATCAAGAAGATTCGCTATGCAACCGACTTCTTCAGCAGCCTTTACGGCGATCGCGGCCAGAGGGAGCTTGCAGCTCTTTCCGGCCGGCTGAAGCAGATTCAATCGGCCCTGGGATCGCTGAACGACTTCATGACACACCGCAAACTGGCGACCGAGGCTGCGCTGGCGGCGCCGCCTGCACACCGCCGCGCCCAGGCTTTCACATCGGGGGTCATCGTCGGCCAGGAACGCGAGGCCGCCGATGGCCTGATGAAGGACGCGGCAAAGGAGCTGCACCGGTTGCGCCGGCTGCGCGCCGTGCCCAGCGGCTGAGCTGAGGCTCCCATGGATTTCCTGATCCGCCGGGATCATCGCTGACAGACTGACCGCCGAGCAATCCCCATGTCCGATCTCGCACTCAACGATGCACGTCCGGCCGCGCAAGCCGCCGCCAAACCCGACCTCCACAAGAAACCCCATGTCAGCATGGTGGCGGTCTTCCTGCTCTTCCTCGTCAGCGGCATCGGCTATGCCGCCTACGGCATCTTCACCGATACGCAAAGCGTCGGCGAGCCACTCGCGATCAGTGCGCTGCTGCTGCTGGGCGTCGCCCTCATGATCGCACTCGGCTTCGAATTCGTGAACGGCTTCCATGACACCGCCAATGCAGTCGCGACCGTCATCTACACCCACAGCCTGCCGCCGCTGACCGCGGTGATCTGGTCGGGCGTGTTCAACTTTCTCGGCGTGCTCGTTTCCACCGGCGCGGTGGCCTACAGCGTGATCACGCTGTTGCCGGTCGACCTGATCCTCCAGGTCGGCAGCGCCGCCGGCTACGCCATGATCTTCGCCCTGCTGATCGCGGCAATCATCTGGAATCTCGCGACTTGGTCGATGGGCATCCCGAACAGCTCGTCGCACTGTCTGATCGGATCGATCATGGGCGTCGGGCTTACCAACGAGCTTCTCGCCCCCGCCGGGCAGGCCACGTCGGGGGTCGACTGGACCCAGGCCATGAGCGTGGGCAAGGCGCTGCTGTTCAGTCCGGTGGTCGGCTTCGCGTTGTCGGCCTTGCTGCTGCTGTTGCTGAAGGCCGTCGTTCCCGTGCCGAAGCTGTACCAGGAGCCGAAGGGCAAGACGCCGTGGTGGATCCGCGGCATCCTGATCCTGACCTGCACCGGCGTGTCCTTTGCGCATGGCGGCAATGACGGGCAGAAGGGCATGGGCCTCATCATGCTGATCCTGATCGGCGTGGCGCCGACCGCCTACGCTCTGAACCGGACCATGCCGGATTCGAGCACGCCGGCGTTCGTCGACATCACCAGCAAGGCGAAGTGGGTGTTCGCGGCGCATGCACAAGGCGCTCAGCAGGTCAGTCCGAACGATGCACGCGGCCTGATCGGGACCGCGCTCAAGACCCGGAACCTGAACCGGCCGGACGTGTTCGCAGCGCTCGCAAGCCTGTCCGACGAGGTCGCCAATGGCGTGAAGAGCTACGGATCGATCAGCCGGGTTCCGGCGGCGGCGACGCCCAATATGCGCAACGACATGTACCTGGCAGCCGACGCCATCCGTCTGCTGCCCGAGGCGGGCGCCAAGCTCGAGCCGGCCGATGCCGCGATCCTGAAGAACTATCGCACCAGCCTGGAAGACGGCACGCGCTTCATTCCCACCTGAGTCAAGGTCTCGGTCGCGATCGCGCTTGGCCTCGGCACCATGGTCGGCTGGCGGCGGATCGTCGTGACGGTCGGTGAGCGCATCGGCAAGCAGCACCTGACCTACGCGCAAGGTGCTTCGGCCGAACTGGTGGCCGCCGGCACCATCCTCGGCGCTGAGTTTTACGGCATGCCGGTGTCGACCACGCATATCTTGTCAAGCGGCGTCGCCGGCACCATGGCGGCTAACGGCTCGGGGCTGCAGACGGGCACGATCAGGAACATCGTGTTGGCATGGGTTCTGACATTGCCCGCGGCCATGCTGATCGCCGGCCTGCTGTATATGATGTTCCACGCCGTGATCTGACCGTTCGCCATCTGCAACGATGGTCTGTCGGCGCGCCACTTGCGCACGGGCCGCCCGATCGTGTAACGCCACCGAAAAGCTGATCGGGACGGGACGCTGATGGGGACCGCGCCACCAACGACGCGGGCGGTGCCCGCGCGCTGATCCTTGCGTTGCTCGCATTGGAGCGAGATCAAAATAGCTGTCTTCTCACCCGCCGTGCACGGCAAGTCTCGCTGCCGCATGCACGGCGGCGCACGGAGATCAGGCGCGCCGAAAGGAAATCAGAATGCGCAAACGCACGGCGCATTCACGCGTGATGCGGCCGCTGAACGAAGGCAGCTTCACGAGGTGCTGGATGATGCGTTGAAGCTACTTGGGGAGCTGTCGCGAGTTGCCGAATAGATTCTCAAGCCAGCGTAGATCGCAATTGTTGTTGACGAGGACGCTTGCAGAGACCCGCAACAGATGCCCTGCAGACTTGCACCGTGGGTCATTTTCTTAAAGTCCCTGAGGGCTTTGCTCGGCTACGCCGTCACGAGCGGACAAGCTCGGCGCCAGCCTGGAGATCGGCTAAGGGTTGAAAAGCAGCAGTGGGCGCCAAGCAAATGCTGTTGGTCCACGCCTGGGCGGGCTAACGCTGCGCTGGCGCGCCAGAAAGCCCTTGACGCAACAGAACACCATGGATTTGGATCGGTCGGAGGGCCTTGATTAGTCGATGGACGGAGCCGACCCTTGGGATTTTTGCTGAGAATTATGCTCGCAACCGCTTTCGTGAACCTTGCTCCAGCCGTTGTACAAGCGAAGAAAGCCGTCGCTTCTCCTGCCTTGCAGAAGGAATTCGATGCCTTCATCGAGAGGTTTCGCGCGGCGCTGAGGACAAACGATTCCGCCGCCGTCGCCGGTATGACACGATTGCCGTTCATGAACGACAGCGCAATTCGTGACGCCGCGCAATTTCGCGCCAAGACCTATCCGACCTCGTTCACGGCGAAAAACCGCGCGTGTATCCAGCGCGGCAAGGCCGTCTACGACCGCGATCAAGAGAACAATGACACTTACTTCGTCTTCTGCGGCGAGGTCATCTTCGTCTTTACCAAGACGCCGGCGGGGTTCCTTTTTACCGATGTCGGCGCGAATGACTGATCAGGCAACAATATAAAGCGCATCCGCGCGACCAGCGACGGAAGGCCCGCTCGCCCGCGGGTGCGGCAACTCCTGCTAACCACTCAACGGGAGTTCACTGGTGCCTGCGCCCGCTCGGCGTCGGCGGTCGCGGTGCCCATGTATTTCGATTGGAAATGAGCAACCCGCTCGCGCCACATTCCGACGAACGCCTCCGACGTCAGCTTCTCCACGGATTTCCACGCCTCTTTGACGGCCGGAAGCGTATTGCCCCAGATCGCGCGCCTGCACCATTTTTCGCCCTTCTCCCTGCCTTCGCCGGTGGCGCACATCGATTTCCAGGCGATGCGATTGGGTTGGCTGAGGTGCTCCGCGGCGCCTTCCCAGCCCTGCTGATGGATCAGGTAAAGATCGTTCAAGTCCGGCTTCCTGTGCGTCACCCACTGGAATAGAATGCCTTCCGTGATGACCTTGTAGGCTGCCGCAACGGCATTATCGCGGGGACTAAGAATGTCTCCGGAGCCGAATTTTCTGAACTCGTATTTGCTCAGCTGGAACAGCCCGATATATGACCCGGTGCGCTGCTTGGGATCGAAACCGGACTCGACCTTGGCCACGGCCTTCATGAAAGTGAAATCCAGACCGAAAGCGTCGGACGCGCGCTTGATCTCTTCCACCGGCGTTCCGACCGGGATGTCCTTGAACGAACGCAAGACGATCGCCGCCGGCTTCTCGGCAGGCGGCAGTTCGGACCAGACATAACAAATGAGATACCGGAAATCCTGCGGCCCCGTGCTGGAGGCACCGCCGGATGCACCGCACGTGGTCGGCGCCAGCTGGGCGACATCGTGGTGGCCCAAGTCCACCGAGTCCTGCGCAGGCGGTAAATCGGCCGACAGCGTTTGCGACGAATCGGGCAACGCGGCCACGACGATCGATTCCGATTTATCCGAGGCCGCCGTGGTGTCGGTGGCCGTCCCCGCCGCGGGCTCAGCGGCCGTCGCCACTTCGGCGCTAGCAACAGCGGCGTTCGCGGGTCCGGTGTTGCCCATTGCGATTGCCTGCGGTTCATCCGCGAGCATCGCGGTAGCGGCGAGAGATGCTGCGCGGTCCTGGATGGTCACTGCGCGGGCGTTCTCGGTGCCGGCCGGACCCAAGCCAGCCAGCCAGCCAGCGATCCACCCCGCGAGAACGACCGTTCCGCAAAACGTCGGCGCCACTATCGCAAATCGCCGCGGGTTCATGATGCCGTTGCCCCCATAGGCTCCACCGGAGCCGTGTAGAAAAGCCAAGCATGCGAAGAGGCTCATTCTTGGGTTCAATGTGGGTCGCGCAATGGCGCAAACGGCCGCTCGTCAATTTTTCCGAAACGTGTTGCCCGATTGCAACGCGTCGATCGCAAGCAATCGCGCCCGTCTCAGCGGCAACTCCCACGGTAATTGTGAGTACGGTCCAATTTTCGACCCACTGCGACCAGATTTGGAGGAGAGGCTTGGTGCGCTGTCAGGATGACGCATCAGGCTTCGGCTTCGCGCATCGTCTCGAAACGATGGAATCGCGCCTACGGGACCGGGCGATGCTCGTTAAGGAATTACCAGCAATGCAGCGCGCGATAACAACCGCTGTACTCGCCATTTTCATGCTCCCTGCGGGGATCGCACACGCTCAATTTCTGTTTGGACCCCAACACACGTTCTGGCGAAGCCCATACGCTCCGTACAAAGACAAGCACCACCACCGGCAGACAAACTCTGAAACGGCCAAGAGCGTTCGGCCCGAGCCCCTTCCGAAGGGCCCGCTCCAGATCATCATCTCGCTCGCAGACCAACGGGTCTCGCTTTTTGACAACGGGGCCCTGATTGCACGCTCTTCGGTGTCCACGGGAATGGAGGGGCATCCGACTCCCCTCGGCGTGTTCAGCGTCATCAGCAAAGAACGATGGCACCGTTCAAATATTTATAGCGCCGCCCCCATGCCCTACATGCAACGCATCACCTGGTCAGGGATAGCGTTGCACGCCGGTGTCGTGCCCGGGCATCCAGCGTCACACGGCTGCATCCGTTTGAAAAATGATTTTGCCGTTCGACTCTGGCATCTCACGAAGCGCGGCACGCGCGTGATCATTGCGCATGGTGATGTCCAGCCGGTCGAGATAACCAATCCGCATCTTTTTCAACCGAAAGCCGCGTCCGGTTCGTCCGAATTCCAGAGTGCCACCGTCGCAACCAAGAGCATCGGTGCAGCCGCGGCAACGCAGGGATCACTGGTGTCAAGCGCCGAGACTCCAGAAGCCGCCAGTCTCCAGGAGCCGGGCTCGGCTCCCGCTGCAAGCGTGCCTAAAAAGATCGTCCCGATCTCCATCTTCGTCAGTCGTAAGTTGAGCAAGCTGTTCGTGCGTCAGGGCTTCACGCCGTTGTTTGATGTCCCGGTCAAGATCGAAAATCCGGAGGAGCCGCTGGGAACGCACGTGTTTACCGCAATGGAATTCCAGAACGAGGGAACGGCTATTCGCTGGAGCGTCGTGTCGATTCCAGAGGAATTGCCCCGTATGTCCGAAGCTGCCACGAAACGGCGAGAAGCGCCCGCGAAGCAAACCGCGCCGGAACCGTTACCCGACAAAGCCAACGCGGCGCTCAACCGCATCGAAATGCCCCAGGGTACGGTTGAGAAGATCTCTGAACTCCTGACGCCGGCCTCTTCGTTGATTGTTTCCGACAACGGAATTAGCCAGGAGACGGGAAAAGACACGGATTTCATCGTGGTAACGCATTGACGCGGCGGCGCACCCCACCAACACACGATGTCGCTGCGCAAGCCGGTGGAATTGTCCGATCGCAATTCTGGTGCAACTTGATGTCCGCACCTGAGCCAAAGCGGCGCGAGGTCGGCTAAGGGTCACAAGCGGTCATGGACCGGCTGCGCGGGACAGGTCAGCTATGGGCCAAAAGGCGACCTTCACTCGGACGAAATAGCATAGTAATTTGGGTGCAATTCCATGACCGGCGTCGGAGGCCGATGAGTTTCAAGATCACACTTGTTTGCAGTGGGATCGATGCTTCTGCTGGGGCGATAGCCGCACAAGACATCGAAGCTGAATTCCGCGATCACCGTCGATGGCATCAAGCTGTCCACTGTCGTTATGAAAACGGGACCTTGATCCTGTGCGGGAAGAATGACTTTGATAGAGCTGGATTGGCACTTCTTGACGAGTTTGGCGACTGTCTCTCCGCGTACCTTAAGGATCACGGTGCTGTTCGTGTCCTCTCCGTAGAGACCGCTTAACGAGGGAACCACCGCTGTGGGAAGTCTCCTATGGGTCACAAGCTGAACTGGTGCATTGAAAGCCAGGGGCCCGCTTCGTGTCGAAAAGCGGACGTCGGGTGGTTGAGTCTGCGGGTATGATTAGGGACAGGATTGAACCTGCGACCTCAAGATCATGAGCCTAACGAGAGCGCGGTCGACCCAGCCCCGGTCAAACGCTGCATGCCGAGCTAGCACCACGCCACGCAAGCCGGCCAGCGCCACATCCGGCGCCGGCCGTCTCGCGCCCGCTACTGCGACCGGTCCGAGGTCCAGCCCTTGTACTCGCCGACATTGTCGCGCGTCACGAGTTTCGACGGCAGCAGCTCGACCGTGGACGCCGGCTTCTGGCCGTTGAGGATGTTGACGCCGACCTGCACGGCGCGGCGGGCCATGAAGAACGGGTCCTGCGAGGCGGAGGCCTGGATCTGCTGCGCCTGCGGGTCCTTCAGGGCTGCTTCGATATCGGGTGCGCCGTCGACCGCGGTGATGATGATGCCGGTGCGCTGCTGCTGGCGCGCCGCAAGGTCGGTGCCGATCGCCTGCGGATCGTTGATGGCGAAGATGGCGTCGATCTTGGCGAAGCGGGTCAGATAGCCCTGCGCCACCGTGAGGCCGCCTTCGCGCGAGCCCTTGCCGTCCTGGTCGTTGGACAGGACTTTGATGCCGGGGTTCTTGCCGAACACGTTCTTGCAGCCGACGACGCGGTCGATCACCGCGGAGACCTGCGGGCCGTTCTCGATGATGACGTCGCCTTTGCCTCCCAGCTTGTCGACGATGTACTGGCAGGAGATCTCGCCGGCCTGGACGTTGTTGGTGGTCACCGTGGCGTCGGCGCCTTCGGCCGCGGTGTCGACGGCAACGACGACGATGCCGGCGGCCTGCGCCTTCTTGATCGCCGGGCCGACCGCCTTGGGATCGCCGGGGTTGAGCAGGATCAGGTCGACGCCGGCGGCGATGAAATTGTCGATCTGGGTGACCTGCTTGCCGAGGTCATATTCGAAGCCGACGGTGGTGATCTTGACGTTGGGGTTGGTCTTCTTGGCCTCGAACTCGGCGCCCTTCGACAACGCGACAAAGAACGGATTGCCGAGCGAGCCCAGCGAAACGCCGATCGACTTGAGCTCCTTCGCAAAGGACGGCGCGGAGCTCAGGACGAGCGCCATCGCGGCGCCGGCAAACGAGATCGACTTCAACATTGGCTTCCTCCCTGGTCCGTTTGAAGCTCCGGCACGGCGACCAGTTGCCGTGACGAAATGAACATGACGGCGCAGCGCCCGCTGCATTTTTTCCGCGCTCACGTGCGGGCCGAGCCCTGCAGCCGATAGCGGTCCAGCGCGACCGCGCCGATGATCACCAGGCCCTTGATCACGTATTGCCAGACGTCGGATACGCCGATCAGGATCAGGCCGTTCGACAACACAGCAATGATCAGCGCGCCGACCAGCGTTCCCCAGATCGAGCCGATGCCGCCGACGAAGGAGGTGCCGCCCAGGATCACGGCGGTGATGGCGTCGAGCTCGTAGGACTGGCCGAGCTGCAGGCCATTGGCGGCGTAAAGGCGCGCCGCCTGCATCGCGCCGCCGAGCCCCGCGAGCAGGCCGGACACGCCATAGACGAAGATCAGCACGGCCCAGACCTTGATGCCGGCGAGCCGCGCGGCGCTCTCGTTGCCGCCGACCGCGTAGATATGGACCCCGAGCACGGTGCGCTTGAGCACCAGCCACGACACCAGGATGACCAGCAACGCGATCACCCAGAGCCAGGGAATCGATACGACGCCCGGAATGAGCGTCAAAGCGCCGTTGCCGATGAAGGCATAGGGGATCGACGGATTGAACACCGTGGTGTCGGCGCCGAGCAGACGCGCCGCGCCGCGCACGGCGGTCAACGACCCCAGGGTGACGATGAAGGGCGGCAGGCGCAACAGCGCGATCAAGCCGCCATTGAGAATGCCGAAGACGGCGCCGGTGAGCACCGCGGCCGGCAACCACAGCGCCCCGAGATCGGGGAATTTGGAGATGATCAGCCCGGCCATCGCCGACGCCGCCAGGATGGAGCCGACCGACAGGTCGATGCCGCCAGTGAGGATGACGAAGGTCATGCCTGCTGCCAGTACGGTATTGACCGCGGACTGCTGCACCACGATGCCGATGTTCTGGCCGGTGAAGAAGCGGCCGTCCGACAGCACGTGAAAACCGATGCACAGCAGCAGCAGCACCGGCAGCATGCCGACCGCGCGAATGATCATCCGCGTCCGCTGCCGCTTCGTCTCCTGCGCGGCGGCAAGACCGGGCGCGACGGGGACGGCTTTGGCGGGGGCGGTGCTGGAGGAAGCGCCGTTCTCAGGCATCGAGGTGCTCCGTTCCGGTGGCGAGGGCCATGATGTCCTCCTGGCTGAGCGGCGATGTCGCGTTGCGCCGGATCTGCCCGGCGATATGTCCCGCGCGCATCACGATGACGCGGTCGCAGATGCCGATGATCTCGGGCAGGTCGGACGAGATGACGAGAACCGCGGTGCCTGACTTCGCGAGATTGTCGATGATCGAATAGATCTCGGACTTGGCGCCGACGTCGACGCCGCGCGTCGGCTCGTCGAGGATCAGGATCTTCGGGCCGATCGCGAGCAGCCGCGACAGCAGCACTTTCTGCTGGTTGCCGCCGGAGAGCCCGCCGGCGGGAACAGCGACATTCGCAGCACGGATGCCGAGCCCCGCAAACGCGCGTTTGGCGCGGTCGCGGGCCTTGTCGCGGTCGAGGATGCCGCCGAATTTCGCATCCCGGCCGAGCACCGCGAGATTGATGTTGTCGAGGCAGGACATGTCGAGGAACAGGCCGAGCGCCTTCCTGTCCTCGGTGAGATAGGCAATGCCGGCATCCAGCGCCTCACCGGGCGTGCGGATCGAGACCGTGCGCCCCTCGATCTCGACATGACCGGAGACCATCGGCGCGGCGCCGATGATGAGGTGCGCAAGCTCGGTGCGGCCGGCGCCGACCAGGCCGGCAAGGCCGACGACCTCGCCCGCATGCACCGTCAGCGAACATCCCTTGACGCGCCTGCCGTCGGCGATGTCGACGGCCGCGAGCACGGGAGCTCCCGACCGCGCATCATTCCTGGGATCATGCTCCTTCTTGTAGAAGGAGGAGACGTCGCGACCCACCATCATCCGGACGATGGTGTCGGCGCGGATGTCGCCCTTGTCGAGCGAACCGACCAGCGTACCGTCACGCAGCACCGTGACGCGGTCGCCGAGCGCATAGACCTCGTCCATGCGATGCGAGATGTAGATGATGGCGAGCCCTTCGGCACGCAGCTGGCGGATCAGCGCGAACAACCTTTCGCTCTCACCGGCCGACAGCGCGGTGGTCGGCTCGTCCATGATCAGGATCCTGGAGCGGGCGTGCAGCGCGCGCGCGATCTCGACCAGTTGGCGCTGGCCCATCGAGAGATTGGCGACCTGCGTCTGCGGCGTGAAATCCGCGCCGAGCCGCGCCAGGATCGGACCGACGCCGGCCTGCATCGCCTCGCGCGCCAGCAAGCCGCCGCGGGAGACCTCGCGACCGAGATAGATGTTCTCCGCGACGCTCAGATTGGGGGCGAGCGAGAGTTCCTGATAGATGATCGCGATGCCGGCCGCGCGGCCGCCGAGCGGACCGCTGATCTGCACGGGCTGGCCGTCGATGCGGATTTCGCTGCCCGGGTCCGGCCGGTAGGCGCCCGACAGGATCTTCATCAGGGTGGATTTGCCGGCGCCGTTCTCGCCCATCAAAGCGTGGATCTCGCCCGCGTAGACGGTGAGGTCGACGTCGCGCAGCGCCTTGATGCTGAAAAACGATTTAGAGACCCGGCGCATCTCGAGGATGGGCTCGCTCATCACACCTCCCCCATGCGCCGACGGCGGCATCGCAATCTCACCCGCGTCTCGTTGGTCCCCGGCGCGGGTGCAAGCATTAAACAAAAGGTTGTGGCGCAGGGCAATACCTCACGCATGCCGACGAACGGTCCGGCGCTGCTTTTATCTTTTGCAGACGGAACCGATCCCGCGCGTGATGCCTTTTCTTCGCCACATCATCGCGTATCGCGATCAGCGTCGCGGCCGGTACAGGCGGCGCCATTGCGGAAGCCGCTCGGCATAGGCCTGCGCAAGCGCGGGCTCAGGCTCGAAGGTCTCGACGCGCCGTGGTGCAGTGCAGACGGCATCAATCGCCTCCCCGGTGACGGCGAGGCGGCCAAGCCGCGCCGCACCAAACGCCGCGCCCGTCTCGCCGTCGGCAAAGCGATGCATGGGGATGTTCAGGACATTGGCCAGCACTGCAAGCCAGAACCGCGACCGCGAGCCGCCGCCGATGACATCCGCCTCCGCGATCGCCAATCCGGTCTCGGCAAGGACGTCCCGGCAATCCGCCAGCGCGAAGGCGACGCCTTCGAGCACGGCTTGCACGATCGCATCACGATCGGTGGCGTGACTGAGCCCGTCGAGCATGCCGCGCACATCCGGATCATCGTGCGGGGTGCGTTCGCCGGAGAGGTACGGCAGGAAGCTGACCTGCGACGGCGCCCGCGGGCGGCACCCGAGCGGCGCCAGCAGGTCGGCCTCGGAAGTCCCCAACAGCCGCGCGATCCAGGCCAGGCACGAGGCCGCCGAGAGGATCGCGCCGGCTTGTATCCACCTGTCGGGGACGGCGTGACAGAACGTGTGCACGACCCGCTCCGGATTGGCCGCGATCGTCTCGGTGGGCACCAGCAATGCGCCGGAGGTTCCGAGCGAAATGAAGGCTGCGCCGGGATTGATGGCGCCGATGCCGACGGCTCCCGCCGGATTGTCGCCGGCCCCGCCGGCGACCATCGGCCGCCCGGTCATGCCCCAGCGCTGCGCCAACTCGCTCTGCAGCCGTGCCGCCGGCGCGCAGCCCTCGACCAGACGCGGCATCCGCCGGCGCGACAGCGCGGTCGCGGCGAGCCCCTCATCCGACCAATCGCGGCTGACAACGTCGAGCCACAGCGAACCCGAGGCGTCCGAGACATCCTCAATCGCCTCGCCCGTCAGCACCAGGCGCAGATAGGCCTTGGGTTGCAGCACGAGTGTTGTCGCCGCGAAGATCTCCGGTTCGTGCCTCGCGACCCACAGCAATTTTGGCGCCGTGAATCCCGGCATCGCCTTGTTGCCTGTCGTCATTCGCAAGGCGGGCCAGCGCCGCTCCAGCTCGGCGCATTCCGCAAACGACCGTCCGTCATTCCAGAGAATGCAGGGCCGCAACGGCGTGTGACCGGCGTCGAGCAGCGTCGCGCCGTGCATCTGGCCGGACAGGCCGATGCCCTCGACCGCGGCCAGTTCGCGCGCGTGATCTGCCTTCAGCGCGTCCAGCGTCGCAAATGTGGCCTCGATCCACTGCGCCGGGTCCTGCTCGCAATGGCCGGAACGCGGCGAAGAGACCGTCAGCGACCGGCTGCGGCTCGCCACCACGCGCTGCGCGTCGTCGACCAGAACGGTTTTGACGGCAGAGGTGCCGAGGTCGATGCCGAGATACATGATGTCACTTGCCTTGTGCATCCATGACATTGCGGCCATGGCGTTCCCGATGTTGGCACGCACCCGTCAATCATGTAACCCCACCCGAAACCTTCTCGGGACGCAACGCCCATGACCACCGCCGCCACCAACGACGCGGGAGCCACCCGCGCGCTGATCTTTGCGCTGCTTGCGCTGGCCTGCGGGCACATGCTCTCGACCTTACTGCGCACCATTCCGGCGGTCAGCCTCGATTTGATGGCGGCGGATTTCGGCATCGAACCGCAGGCGCTGGCGAGCCTCACCTCGGTCTACCCGTTCGCGTTTGCGGCCGCGCAGATCCCGGTCGGTGCGGCGATGGACCGCTTTGGCGTGCGGCCGGTGTCGCTGAGCCTGCTCGCGGGAACCGTGGTCGGCGCTATCGCGTCGGGGTTCGCGACGGGCCCCGAAAGCTTCGCGGTCGGTCAGGTGCTGCTGGGCGTTGCCACCTCCGGCATGCTGATGTGCCCGATGACATTGGCTGCCAAGCAATTGTCGGCTGCGCGCTTCGGGCTGTGGTCGGGCGCGATCCTCTCGATCGGCAATATCGGCATGCTGTTGTCGTCGAGCCCGCTCGCCTTCGTGGTCGACACCTACGGCTGGCGCGCCGGGTTCTGGATCTCGGCGCTCGGCGGCGTCGCCGTGGCGCTCGCGGTGTTCCTGCTGGTGCCGAACCAGCCGGCCGAGCACAAGGACGAATCCTCGCCGCTGTCGCAGATGATCGAGGTGCTCAGGCTCGGATTGTCGCGGCCCTTGCGCGGCCTGATCGCGCTGGCGCTGGTGTCGCTTGCGACCTCGCTGGTGCTGCGCGGCCTGTGGGGCGGGCCGTGGCTGATGCAGGTCAAGGGATTGTCGCGGGTCGAGGCCGGCAACCAGCTCGGCGCGTTCACGCTGGCGATGATTGCAGGTCCGCTTCTCGTCGGCATGATCGACCGCAGGCTCGGACGCCGCCGCGCGCTGGTGGCGGGAACACACCTGGCCGGCGCATTGCTGCTGGCGCTGATGGCACTAGGGGCGCCGCATTATGCCGTCTCGAAGCTGCTCAGCCTTCCCGTGATGCCGCCGCAATACGACCTCGTACTGTTCGTGCTCATTGGCTTGGCGACCTCGGCACAGCCGCTGCTGTTCGGCATGTCGCGGCAGCTCGTCGATGCGCAAGTGGCAGGCAAGGCGCTCGCGGCGATCAATCTCGCCTTCTTCCTCGGCGCGGCGCTGATGCAGTCGATCACCGGCGCGGTGGCCGCGTTCGCGGGACTGCCGGCGGTGCTGTTGTTCATGGCAGCCATGCTTCTGTTCGGTACGCTCATCTTTCTGGCCTATACGCGGACCGTCCAAAACCGGTAGGCTCGGAGTTCCTGGTCTTCTGGAGGGACGAATGGACGTGCAGCGGATCGCCGCTTTTTCGCAAGGAGAGAACGGGGGCAACCCTGCCGGGGTCGTACTCTGCGACGCGCTGCCTCCGGCCGACCGGATGCTGGCGATCGCGGCGGAGGTCGGGTATTCGGAGACGGTCTTCGCCGCGCCAAACCAGGATGGCTGGCGGGTACGCTACTTCGCCCCCGAGATCGAGGTGCCGTTCTGCGGCCATGCAACGATCGCGCTCGGGGCCGCGCTCGCCCTTGCCCATGGCGAAGGCACCTTCGCGCTCCAGCTCAACGACACAGCGATCACGGTGACAGGCTGGCGGAAGCAGTCCGCACTGATGGCGGCGCTGCAATCGCCGCGCACGCGCAGCGCGCAGGCGCCCGACGCACTGGTCGCGGCCGCGCTGGGCCTGTTTTCGTACAGCGTTGCCGATCTCGACCCGCGCCTACCTCCCGCGATCGCCGAGGCCGGCGCCCGGCATCTCGTCCTGGCCCTGGCGAGCCGGCAGAAGCTGGCCGCGATGCATTATGACTTGGAGCAAGGGCGGCAGTTGATGACTGCAGCCGGCCTCGTCACCATCAGCCTCGTCCATGCCGAGACCGACACGCTGTTCCACGCCCGCAATCCATTCGCAGCCGGCGGGGTCTACGAGGATGCCGCGACAGGCGCCGCGGCCGCGGCCCTCGCCGGATATCTGCGGGACCTTGGCTGGCCTCATGGCGGCACGATTGATATCGGTCAGGGCGAGGACATGGGCGTGCCGTCGCGGCTGCGTGCCGAGATCAGCGCCGAACCCGGCGCGAGCATCCGGGTCTCCGGGGCGGCCCGGCAGATGTAGCCGGCGAAGTCCCGGCAGGAGGATGTCAATTCGCAGACATCCGGTGCGGAAGGCGTGCTGATGTCGTAGATGCAGACGTGGGAAATCGTTTTGATCAGGAAAAGCGTCATGTCCGGCTATCCTTTTGAGGACAGCTACGGCTATGCGCGTGCCGTCCGTGTCGGGGACCATGTCTTCGTCTCCGGAACGACGGCTCGTCCTCCAGCACTCGAAGGGGATGCGTACATACAGATGCTGGGCGCAATCGCGATAGTCGCCGAGGCGCTTGCAGATGCTGGAGCGGAGCTGCGGCACGTGGTGAGAACAGTCGTCTACGTTCTCGATATGGCGGACACACACCAAGTCGCCCGCGCCCATCGCGAAACATTCGGGGCGACGCGTCCGGCAAGCACGCTCGTTCAGGTAGCCGCTTTAACCCCCGCCCGGGCTCGTGTCGAAATAGAGGCGACGGCCATCGTGCACGACTGATCGGACGGGAATAGCGGTTGGTTCTGGGACCATGCGCGCACAGCAACGCGGCGCCACAGTTCATGCGTTGAGGCCGCCTTGCGAAACAAGTTGCCGCAGGGGATGCTGGCAGGCACCGTGCATCAAAGGGACATCTCATGCCTGTCGACACCAAAGCCGCCACCGACCGCCTCATGCGCTTTCTCGCCGTCGAGGGCGTCACCGGACAGGAGGCGGCGATCGGGCGTGAGCTCACGGCTGCGCTGAAGGAAAGCGGCGTACCGGCGAAGGCGATCCGGCTCGATGACGCCAATACGCGCATTCCGGTGCCGACCGAGACCGGCAACCTCATCGTCGATCTGCCCGGCCGCGGCGCGCTGCACAACCAGCCGCGCATCATGTTCATGACCCACATGGACACCGTACCGCTCTGCGCCGGCGCCAGGCCGAAGAAGTCGGGTCGCAAGATCGTCAACGAGGCCAAGACCGCACTCGGCGGCGACAATCGCTGCGGCTGCGGCGTGCTGGTGACGCTGGCGGCCGAGCTCGAGAAGCAGCAGCTCGATCATCCGCCGATCACGTTGCTGTTCTGCGTGCGCGAGGAGAGCGGGCTCTACGGCGCGCGCCACGTCAATCTCGACGAGCTCGGCTCGCCGGTGATGGCGTTCAACTATGACGGCGGCTCGGCCTCCAACGTCGTCATCGGCGCTGTGGGTGCCGACCGCTGGACCGTCGAGATCTTCGGCCGCGCCTCGCATGCCGGCGTCGCGCCGGAGCGCGGCATTTCATCGACCATGATCATGGCCCTCGCGCTCGCCGACGTGAAGGCCGGCGGCTGGTTCGGCAAGGTGGTCAAGCGCAAGCAGCAAGGCACCAGCAATGTCGGCCCCGTCACCGGCGGCGAGGGGCGGCCTGCGGGCGACGCCACCAATGTCGTCACCGACTACGTGCATGTGCGCGGCGAAAGCCGCAGCCACGACGGAAAGTTCTTCAAGGAGATCACGAAAGCCTACAAAGCCGCGTTCGAGAAGGCCGCCAAGAGAGTCACCAATGCGCAAGGCAAGTCCGGCAAGGTCAAGTTCAAGGCCGAGACCGATTATTTCCCGTTCCGCATGAAGGACAACCTTCCCGTCGTCAAACGCGCGGTCGAGGCCGTGTCCGCCATCGGCGGCACCCCGAACGTGCGCACCGCCAATGGCGGCCTCGATGCCAACTGGATGGTCCGCCACGGCGTTCCGACCGTGACCTTCGGCGCCGGCCAGAACGAGGCGCACACCATCGACGAGTGGATCAATCTCGACGAATACGATCGCGCCTGCGCGCTGGCCGTGCAGCTCGCAACGATGCGGTGAGCTAACTTCGTAGGATGGGTAGAGCGCAGCGAAACCCATCGCTACTTGCGAAGATGACGATGATGGGTTTCGCTGCGCTCTACCCATCCTACAAGAAAAAAATAAGGGAGGCTGCATGCCGCGCATTTCGACCATCGAGACCGGATTCTACCGGATCCCCCTCCCCGTCATGCTCTCCGACTCGACCCATGGCGACATCGCGGCATTCGAGCTGATCACCTGCCGCATCCGCGATGCCGATGGCGCCGAGGGCGTCGGCTACACCTACACGGTCGGGCGCAATGGCGGCGCCGTCGCCGACATCCTCAAGCGCGAGATCCCGCCGCTGGTCGAAGGACGCGAGGCCGATGATACCGAAGCGATCTGGCATCAGGTCTGGTGGGGCCTGCATTATGGCGGCCGCGGCGGACCGGCCGTGCTGGCGCTCTCGGCGCTCGATATCGCGCTGTGGGATTTGAAGGCGCGGCGCGCGAAATTGCCGCTGTATCGATTGCTCGGCGGCTTCGATGCGCGCGTGCCCTGCTATGCCGGCGGCATCGACCTCGATCTTTCGGTCGAGGCGCTGCTGAAGCAGACCGACGGCAATCTCGCCAAGGGTTTTCGCGCGATCAAGATGAAGGCAGGCCGCCCCGATCTGAAATCGGATGTCGCCCGGGTCGCGGCGATGCGGCAGCATCTCGGCGACGGCTTTCCGCTGATGGTGGATGCCAACATGAAATGGACGGTCGAGGACGCGATCCGCGCCGCCCGCGCGTTCCAACCCTACGACCTCACCTGGCTCGAGGAGCCTGTTATCCCCGACGATGTCGCGGGCCACACCCGCATCATGCAGGCCGGTGGCGTGCCGATCGCGGCGGGCGAAAATTTGCGCTCGCTGTGGGAGTTCAAGAACTACATCGTCGCGGGCGCGGTGTCCTATCCCGAGCCTGACGTCACCAATTGCGGTGGCGTCTCCGCCTTCATGAAGATCGCGCGGCTGGCGGAAGCGTTCAACCTGCCCGTCACCAGCCACGGCGCGCACGACATCACCGTGCACCTGCTCGCAGCCTGCCCGAACCGGTCGTATCTGGAGGCGCACGGTTTTGGGCTCGACAAATATATCGAGCATCCGCTGGTGCTTGAGGACGGGCTTGCGCTCGCGCCGGACCGGATCGGCCACGGCATCAGCTTCGATTGGGACGGGCTGGCGAAGCTGTCGGCGTAGCGCGGAGCCACGAGCGCGAGTGCGCCCCCTCTCCCGCTTGCGGGAGAGGATTGGGGAGAGGGTGTCTCCGCAGTGAGATCCCCAATGACGATCGAGCCCTCTCCCGGCCTCTCCCGCAAGCGGGAGAGGTGAAGTGGAGCGCAGTCGGTCTGCCCCGGCAATCACTAACGCGTTGCTGCACGCGAGGCATTCGCTGACGCTTGATGCAAGCTGCGGTTATTCGGCTATGGTGTCGATGCCGACACACAAGCCGAGAGATTCCCGCCTTGACCCCCGAGCTGCACCAGAAACTGACGGCGTGGCGCCGGCATTTGCATGCGCATCCCGAACTGTCCCTCCAGGAGAAAGCCACCGCCGCTTTCGTGCAAGACAAGCTCACCGAGCTCGGCATTCCCTTCGTGTCAGGCATCGGCGGCCACGGTATCGTCGCGACCCTCACGCGAGGGGCTGCACAGGGCCGCGTCGGCCTGCGCGCCGACATGGATGCGCTGCCGATCACCGAAGATACGGGGCTAGCTTACGCTTCGCAAAATCCCGGTGTGATGCATGCCTGCGGCCATGACGGACATACCGCTTCGCTGCTCGGCGCCGCCGCGCTGCTCGCCGCCGACACCAGCTGGAGCGGGACGGTTGATTTCATCTTCCAGCCGGCCGAGGAAGGTTATGGCGGCTCGCGTGCGATGGTCGCGGCCGGGCTGTTCGAGCGCTTTCCAATGGAGCGGGTGTTCGGTTTTCACAACTGGCCGGGGCTTGCCGCCGGCACCATCGCGGTCCATGACGGCGTCGTCATGGCCTCCGGCGGGCGCATCACCATCACCATCGATGGCCATGCCGGTCACGCCGGCATGCCGCATTTGACGCGCGATCCGGTGATGGCGGCCGGCCATTTGATCGTGGCGCTGCAATCGATCGTCTCGCGCAGCGTCGATCCGCTCGACACCGCCGTGCTCTCGCTCTGTACGCTCGAAGGCGGCACGGCACGCAACCAAATCGCCGGACGCGTCTCGATCGGCGGCACGCTGCGCTACCATCGCGATGCGGTGAAGGACACCGTCGTGGCGCGGATCGAACAGATCTGCGCCGGGATTGCCACGAGCTTCGGCGTCAAGGTGACGCCCGAGATCGTCATGGGCGTCGGCGTCGTGATCAACACGCCGGCCGAGGCGGATCTCGCCCGCCTCGCCGCGGACAAGGTACGGGCCGAGCTGCGGCGCGACCTCGCGCCCAGCATGGCAGGCGAGGATTTCGCCCACTTTCTCTCGCGGCGCCCCGGCGCCTTCGTCTGGATCGGCAATGGCGAATTGCGCGACGGCGCCGAGCTGCACGGCCCGCGCTATGATTTCAACGACGCGATCCTGCCGGTCGCATCGGGCTGGATGGCGGAAGTCGCCAAGGCGGCGCTGGCTTCGAACTAGACTGTGCATCCGTGAATGATACTGCACTTGATGCCCGCCATGCTTCCGACGGGTCAAAGGCGGCGGTCTGCACCGGGCAACGGCTTCTGCCCTACCCCGACTCCACACCTGCCGCTGCAATGCGCCAACCGACGGCGATGGGCGACTTCAGACTTCAGCGCTGCCTCCGGCCGCGCCAGCAGCCTCATTCTAGATCGTGAAGGTCCTTGCCGAGCGGCGCCGTCATCCGAAACTCCGAAAAAGCCACTTCCAGCCCGGCCCGCTCCGGCGTGCAAGCCATCGGTCCAACAAGATAGGAAGGTTTCTTGGCAAACGGCGCAAGCCTCATGAGAGGCCAAACCTTGCCATCGTTCGAAGCTTGCACACGAAGAACGCCATGAGCAACGGTTACCCGCAATCGGAAGTCACGTGCGTCGTGCTCATAGGGTGCTGTTGCCCAGTCCGACCGCCCATCCGTCAACACGCTCGAAAGCATGGCCCGTCCGTCCGCAAATTCGATTCCGGCCTTAAGCCAGCGATTAGCGTCTACGCGCACCATGATGCCGGCTTGATCGTAGAGCGCTTGGAAATTACCTCGCACCCGCAACTCGGCCGTGAAGGCATCCCCGGCCAGAAACCCGAGAAAATGTCCGTTGTCGCGGATAAAGCCGTAATGAGTCTCGCGCCAGAAGTCGGTGGCATTGTCAGTGACCACTTCAAGGCTGTTGCCCTCCTCGGTCCATTGTTTCGGCTCATTCAGCCAAATGCCGTCAGATCTGCCAAGTATCATTTTAACCTCGATGCAAACCATGTGACGGTCTCGACGAGCTTTCGGGTTTCGGCCCGACATCGCGATAGCGGCATCGAAGAACTGAACCTGAGCAAATCCAAATCCGTCATGCCTCGCTGAACGGGCCTCAACGAGGTGCGCCACTACTTCGTCGACGGACCAATTTCGAAAGTCGGCGATCAGCCGCCGCGGCGGATCATCTTGAGGCCCGACCGTCTTGCCGTGCTTCAAGCGATAACGAACTCACCGGGTCTTGCGCATTCATCCGGCTAAGCCTGGCTGCGCGTAGTAAGCTCACCGCCCTGCGAACACGCGCCCGCTCAAGAGATCTCGCGCGGCAGCTTCCAGCCCGGCTTCGGCTCGAACGTCTCCTCGACCTGCGCGACGTGATAGCCGGCAGGCAGAAGCCGGCCGCCCTCCTCGTCCGCGACCGGCACGTCGGTCACCAGCCCCTCGATCAAGGCGGCTTCCCACACTTCCTTCTCGGTGGGAAAGGGGTCGCCGATCTGCTTATTGCCTTCGAACAGCGCGTACATCGGTTCCGGTCCTGCGTTGATCAAGCTCACGAGCAACGTATCGGCCGCACGGACGTTCCCATCCGGCAAATCGCAACGGATGGACACGGCAAACATGGCGCGCGTTCTGATCGGAACTTCCGGCTGGCATTACGCCTCCTGGCGAGGCCCGTTCTTTCCCGAGGGCGTGACGCTGAAGCAGCAGCTGAGCTACTACGCCGGACAGTTCGACACCACCGAGCTGAACGGCGTGTTCTACCGCACCCCGACGCCGGAGGCCGTCGAGGGTTGGCGGGAGCAGACCGGCCGCGATTTCGTCTTTGCCTGGAAGGCCTCGAAATTCATCACGCATTGGAAGCGCCTCTCGGATCGCTCGGTGAACAGCCTCGAGCTGCTCGAGGATCGCATCTCACGGCTCGGCGGCAAGGCCGGCCCGATCCTGTTCCAGCTGCCGCCGCAATTCGAGGCCGACGCGGACCGCCTCGCCGGCTTCTTCAAGCTGCTGTCGCGGAAGCGGCGTTACAGTTTCGAATTCCGTCATCCGAGCTGGTATCAACCGCGCATCTTGCGGATGCTGGCCGACGAGAACATTTCGCTGTGCCTGTCCGACCATCACGACGCGCCGGCGCCATGGAAGCGCACGGCGGATTTCGTCTATGTGCGCGGACACGGGCCCAGCGGGCGCTATCACGGGCACTATGCGAAACCCACGCTGGCGCAATGGGCGCGGCGCATCAAGTCCTGGAAGCGGCAGGGCTGCGACGTCTATGTCTATTTCGACAACGACCAGAAAAGCGCGGCGCCGGCCGATGCACAGGCGTTGAAGCAATTGCTCAGCGTGCCGCAAAGCGCGGCGATCACGACGGCAAGCCGCCGTGCAGGTGCCGTTGTTCACCGCTAGACGATGCCGCCCTGCCGGAGCGCCGCGATCGCGGCCTTGTCGTAGCCGAGCTCGCCCAGGATAAGGTCGGTATGCTCGCCGAGCGTGGGCGGGCGCGTCGCGATTTCACCGGGCGTTTCCGACAGGCGGACGGCGGCGCGCGCCACCGGTGCGGGCTTCGGCAAGCCGGGATAGTCGACGTCCTGCATGAATCCGGCGGAGCGGATGTGCGGATGATCCAGCGCCTGCTGCGGGCTCAGCACGGGGCCGGTCGGAATCATGGCCTTGCCCAAGGTGTCGACGGCCTCCTGCGTGGTGCGCTCGGCGCACCAGCGCGCCATCCGCTCGCTGATGACAGGGCCGTTGTTGCCGCGGCTGATGTCGTCGGTAAAGCGCGGATCGTTCAGCCAGACCTCCTCCTCACCCATCAGTTTCGCCCAGCGCTTGAACAGCGGATGCCCCGTGACCTGGCACAGCACCCAGCCGTCCCTCGTGCGATAGATGTCGGCGGGCGCCGCGGTCTGGCCGAGATTGCCTGTCGGCACCCGATTGACGTTGATGACGGCCTGCTCGATCAGCGTGGCATTGGTGAAGGACAAGGCGGTGGCGAGCAATGCGCCCTCGACGATCTGCCCGCGCCCGGATTTGCCGCGCTCGATCAGCGCGGCGAGCGTGCCGAACGCGCAATGCAGCGCGGTCCCGAAATCGACCCAGTTGACCGCAGCCCGGTAGGGCGGATCGCCGGCGCCCGTCATGTACACCGATCCCGACATGACCTGGCCGACACCGTCGAAGCCGACGCGGTCGGACCATGGCCCCGGCCCGCCGAACGCGGTGGCCGTCGTCAGGATGATGTCCGGCTTGATCGCCTTGAGCGAATCGTAGTCGAGCTTCATCGCGCGCAATGTCTGCGGCGGCAAGTTGGCGACGACCACGTCCGCGGTCGCAACCAGCCGGCGCATCACCTCCTGCCCTTCCTGCTTCATCGGATCGAGCGTGAGGCACTTCTTGTTGCGGTTGACCTGAAGGAACAGCGCGCCTTCGCCATTTTCGCCGACCGGCGCCACGAAGCGATCCTCGCTGCCGTCGCGCTTTTCCACGCGAATGACCTCGGCGCCGAATTCGGCCAGCAAGGTCGCGCAATAGGGCCCCGCGATATAGCGCCCGAAATCGAGAACCCGGACGCCGTCCAGAACCCCTCCCATCGATCTCTTTCCTTTGTGCTGTTCGTCAGCTTACAGGGATTGGCATTTGCGGCAAGGTGGCAACGGACGCCATGCCCCACCCTCGAGATGTGATCGGCGAATCATTTCGACTGGCGGAAATTGTGCTCTAGTATGGACCTCCCTCCCCAATCAGAGCCCCGTCCATGCCGCAACAATTCGATCGATCCAAAGAAGATCTCGGCAACGCGATCCATTTCGAGCACGTCAACATCCAGGTCCCGGACCAGCGCCTCGCCACGCTGTTCTATGTCGCAGGCCTCGGGCTCACCCGCGATCCCTTTCTGATGGTGTCCGACACCAACATGTGGATCAACGCCGGACGGAGCCAGTTTCATTTGCCGAGCGGCCGGCCGCAAGTGCTGCGCGGTCATGTCGGGCTGGTCATCGCAGGCCGCGAGGCGCTGCTGGCGCGATTGGCGTCAGTCGCGAAGAAGCTCGAGGGCACGGCGTTCGCCTTCGCCGAGCGTAACGACCATGTCGAGGCGATTTGTCCGTGGGGCAACCGGCTACGCTGTTACGAGCCCGACGCCGCGCGCTTCGGTCGCGTCGCGCTCGGCATTCCCTATGTCGAGTTCGACGTGCCGGTGGGATCTGCCGCGCGCATCTGCACCTTCTACCCCGAGATCATGGGCATGCCATCCGAGTTGCGGAACGGCGACGGCACGGTTGCCGCCGTGAAGACCGGCCGCGACCAGCATCTGTTGTTCCGCGAGACCGATCAGCCGCAAGGCGACTATGACGGCCACCACGTGCAGATGTACATCACCGATTTTTCCGGCCCTTATCGCAAGCTGCTGGCGCGCGATCTGATCTCGCGCGAGGACAATCAATACCAGTACCGCTTCTGCGACATCGTCGATCTCGACAGCGGCAAGCCGCTGTTCACGGTCGAGCACGAGGTGCGCAGCGCCACCCACCCGATGTTCATGCGGCCGATGGTCAATCGCAATCCGGCGCTGAACAATCGGAACTATGCATCCGGCCACGATCAATCGCTTTGGGCGATGGGGCCGGATCAATACGAGGGATAGGTGATAACCAAGTGCCGCGCCTAGCCGCAGCAACGTCGGAATGACCGAAGTCCCGGCCGGGGGGGGGGGGGGGGGGGGGGGGGGGGGGGGGGGGGGGGGGGGGGGGGGGGGGGGGGGGGGGGGGGGGGGG